>NZ_JAKFCQ010000025.1:0-176569 GCF_036676585.1 Robertmurraya sp. | reverse complement strand
AGAAGGAAATTTTTTGAAACTTTTTTCTATACCTTTCGTATTAACTACTAATTACATACGAAAGGAGATTTAAGTTTTATAAAAGAGGTGATTAAATGGAGCTCTTTGGTTTTCCAATTCAGACGGTTTATC
The DNA here is from genome assembly GCF_036676585.1 of Robertmurraya sp. NCBI lineage: Bacteria > Bacillati > Bacillota > Bacilli > Caryophanales > Bacillaceae > Robertmurraya > Robertmurraya sp. The sequence goes on along the minus strand of NZ_JAKFCQ010000025.1, from coordinate 176,437 downwards.
TGACAACACTTATTGTTTCTGGTGCGTTAACGGTACTGTACATTTTTTTTGGTGATATTGCAGAAGCTGCACTGGATTTTTTGAATCCAACACTTATTCTTGCGTTTCTCACGTTTTTGTCAGCATCAGGTTATTTATTAGAGTTAATCACGTCGCTAAATAGTTTGGTGATTTTTTTCATTTCAATTGTCATTGCTATTATATTAGATACTCTATTAAATATCTTTGTGCTTGTTCCATTGTCTTCTGCAGAGGAATCTCTCGTTTATACTTCAGATTCATTAAAAGGGAGAGTAGGAACGGTGCTTATTCCTATTCCACAAGATGGGTTTGGTGAGGTTATGCTAAAAAGCAGCAGTGGGACGATTTCGAAACCAGCGGTGAGCTTTGACAATGATGTGATTGCTGAAGGACAAAAGGTTTTAGTGATTGATGTGAAGGATGGAGTTCTGCATGTTGCGCATTACGAGAAAACAGAAAAGCTATTTTTTACTTAAGGAGAGATGTCTATGTTACCCATTTTTATTGTAGGGGGCATTGTTGCCTTTTTACTCATTGCACTTATTGCCGTATTCATTACAAAATATCGGACAGCTGGACCTGATGAAGCATTAATCGTTACAGGGAGCTATCTAGGAAGCAAAAATGTTCACGTTGATGAGTCTGGAAATCGTATTAAAATTATAAGAGGTGGCGGGGCATTTATTTTTCCAGTGTTCCAACAAGCAGAACCATTGAGCTTGCTTTCTAGCAAACTTGAAGTAACGACACCTGAAGTGTATACAGAACAAGGGGTACCTGTTATGGCTGATGGAGTAGCGATTATTAAGATTGGGGGATCCATCGAAGAAATCGCAACTGCGGCAGAGCAGTTTTTAGGGAAAGCGAAGGAAGACCGAGAAAACGAAGCGAAGGAAGTCTTAGAAGGACATCTACGTTCAATCCTCGGCTCAATGACTGTAGAGGAAATTTACAAAAATCGAGATAAGTTCTCTCAAGAGGTACAAAGAGTAGCATCACAAGATTTAGCAAAAATGGGACTAGTAATTGTATCGTTTACAATCAAGGATGTTAGAGACAAAAATGGATACTTGGATTCATTAGGTAAGCCAAGAATTGCCCAGGTAAAAAGAGATGCAGACATTGCGACTGCAGAGGCAGAAAAAGAAACACGAATTAAGCGGGCGGAAGCAGCGAAAGACGCACAGAAGGCAGAGCTTGAAAGAGCCACAGAAATTGCTGAGGCAGAAAAAGTGAATCAAATGAAAATTGCTGAGTATCGTCGTGAACAGGATATAGCGAAAGCACGTGCTGACCAAGCGTATGATCTTGAAACGGCAAGAGCAAAGCAAGAAGTTACAGAGCATGAAATGCAAATCAAAATTATCGAGCGTCAAAAGCAAATTGAACTAGAAGAGAAAGAAATTCAGCGTAGAGAAAGACAGTATGACTCAGAGGTTAAGAAGAAAGCCGATGCGGATCGTTATGCGGTTGAACAAGCAGCTGCAGCAGACAAGGCAAGACAATTAGCTGAAGCCGATGCGAATAAATATCGAATTGAAGCGATGGCAAAAGCGGATGCTGAAAAGGTACGACTGGATGGTCTAGCTAAAGCGGAGTCTGAGCGAGCTCAAGGGGAAGCAGAAGCAGAAATCATTCGCCTGAAAGGGCTAGCTGAAGCAGAAGCGAAGCGTAAGATTGCAGAAGCGTTTGAAATGTACGGCCAAGCAGCTGTGATGGACATGATTGTGAGAATGTTGCCGGAGTACGCGAAGGAAATTGCAAGCCCACTTTCCAATATTGATAAAATCACCGTTGTTGATACAGGTGGTGGTGAAGGAGGCGGAGCCAATAAAGTGACAGGTTACGCTACCAACTTGATGTCTTCATTACAGGAAACCTTGAAGGCTTCCTCTGGAATTGATGTGAAAAACTTACTTGAAACATTTGCGGGTAAAGGAAATGTTCGTCAAAGTATTGATCAGTTAGCAGAGGATTTAAAAGAAACCAAAGCAGAATAATAAGAAAAAAGATCCAGCGAAATTTCGCTGGATCTCTTTTTATTAACGAGAGTAGAATTCAACGATAAGAGCTTCGTTGATTTCAGCTGGTAATTCAGAACGCTCAGGTAAGCGAGTGAATGTACCTTCTAATTTGTCAGCATCGAAAGTTAAGAAATCAGGTACGAAGTTGTTAACTTCAACTGCTTCTTTAACGATGTCAAGGTTACGTGACTTTTCACGTAAAGAAATTGTTTGACCAGGTAATACGCGGAATGATGGGATATCAACGCGCTTGCCATTTACTAAAATGTGACCATGGTTAACAAGCTGACGAGCTTGACGACGAGTACGAGCAAGTCCTAAACGGTATACTACGTTATCTAAACGTGACTCTAAAAGAGCCATGAAGTTTTCACCGTGCTTACCAGAGATCTTACCAGCTTTGTCAAATAAGTTACGGAATTGACGCTCAGTCACTCCATACATATGACGAAGCTTTTGCTTCTCTTGTAATTGTAAACCGTATTCAGATAATTTCTTGCGTTGGTTTGGACCGTGTTGTCCAGGAGCGTAAGGACGCTTTTCTAATTCTTTACCAGTGCCGCTTAGAGAGATTCCAAGACGACGTGATAATTTCCAGCTTGGGCCAGTATAACGAGCCATGAATGACTCCTCCTCGTGTTTTTATTTTGTTGTAAAATAAAAACAGTAGTGTTCACAAGCAGTATGACCATTTTGTTTTCATGTACCTTCGCCCTAGCAGCTTAAGGGTTACCGATACCCCATCCTAGAAGGTCAACTTCTATTGAGGAACAAAATGTATTCATAAAGGCGTTCACATAGGCTGCGATATTTTACACAAAGAATATTATATATTTTTAACTAATAGAAAGTCAAGGTAATTTTATTTTTTAGGAATATGTTATTATCTTTAGGATAGTAGTTCTTATGGTATAATCTAATTATGAAAAAGAGTGGTTAAAGTGCGTGAAACTAGGAAAGAAAGAAGAGTACGATTTCTTTTGCTTTTTATTTGTATTAGTTTTACAATAGGAGCATTGTACTATAAATATAGTAAACAAAGAGAAATAATTAGTCCTCCACTTGTTACAGTCCTCCATCAAAGCCTAGATAAAGAAGATAATCCTATCATCGTTTTAGCAAAAAAACAAGAAAACAACTATATATTAGCCGAATATGAGGTTCAAATAGATGATAACTATCTATTTAAGACAAGGAAGGCAGTCACCCTAGATGGAAAGCCAACGATGATTTCTTTAGATAAAGAGAGTATAGGTATATGGGTGAAAATCGAAGGAAAGTGGAATTATTTCACAAGTGATTTTGAAGTAGCTACACGATCAACTGTGTATAGAGAACGTAATTCTGTAGAACAATCAAACTTGACCACAATAAAAAAAGATGGACGCACGATCGTTCAATTGGGAGACAAGCAGTTGGATGTGGGAGAGAGGGAAATTTACCAACTATTTCCCTTATCAAAGGACGGTTCCCTGTGGCTTGTTATTACTGATCAAGAGATAATAATTTCCAGAATGAAAAATTAATATATATTTCATGCGGGATGGGATCAAATGGTTTCATGCCAGCTAAGGTATTAGGTGATGACGTAATGAGATTTCTTACTGATAAATCAATTGAAACACTTAAAAGTCAGTTCTTTGATCTAATTGACACGGAGTCAGGAGTTTTTCACTATCAAAATGTTTTAAAGACTATGCTTAAAACGATTCAAAAAATGTTCGAGCTTGATGAAGTTACTTTGTTCATTTGTCATGCTTGGAATAACCAATTTTCCTTTGAAGTTTCTACAAACGAAAACAAAATGGGGGATATACTATCCAACGATTCAAGTGGCTGGTTAAGTTCATTGAAAACGATAGATTTTTCCCCAACAGACATGAGCTTTAAGGACTACCAAGTACTTATTCCACTTGCGAAATCGGGCAGGAATTTAGGTGTTTTATGCTTAAAAGGGAATCAATCATCTATTACCCCTTCTAACCAAGAGTGGTTTGAACAATTTGCGATTGTGTGCTCGTCATTTGTACAGAAGGCTCAAGAATTATACAAAATTGTTATGGAAGAGAAACGTTATAAACAGCTATTTCGTGTGAATGAAAAATTTCATTCTACAATGGATATGGATGCTGTGCTAGGTGAGATTATCTATACGCTTCAAGAAGTATATCCGAGTTTTACGTACTACTTAATGCTGTCTCATGATAATGATAATCATAGCGAACTGCCAATTAAGGATTTGGAATATGATAGTGAAAATTTAGCAGCGATGGAAGCCTATGTTACTGGTACGATCCAAATGGAGGATTCTTTGAACGAACGGCGTTCCGTTCTTTATGCACCTTTAAAAGGAAAACAAGGTGTATACGGAGTACTCCAAGTTATTGCTCCAGACACATTGACGTTTCCAAGTAACGAAGTGGAGTTTATAAAACTATTAGCAAATACCGCTGGTTCTGCGCTTGAAAATGCACAGCTCTATCAGCAATCAAAACGATTAATTGCTGACCTTCAATTGATCAATGAGACTTCGCATCGTTTAAATTCTAATTTGCGATTGACCGAAACGATGTCGTACATGACGGAACAAATTGTTCAGTCGTTTGATGCGGAAGAGGTTTGCTTTGTATTGCTATCATCGGATTTGAGACCAATTAGCGTATTAGCAGGTTCGACACCATTTTTTGATACGGAAGCGTCCATGGCATACGTTCAATACGTAGTCGAGAGGTTGAAGAGAGAACATGATTCCATTTTTATTGGAGATGTAGAAATAAACCTCGATCATGATGTAAAACAATATCGTTCCATTATGGCGGTTCCAATGGTACAATCCGGAGTAATTAAAGGGATAGCTCTCGTTATGCATACTGAGCCGTATCATTTTTCTTTCGAGACCTTTAAGTTAATGCAGTCATTAATTCATCATTCTACCTTAGCTTTTACAAATTCTATGCTTAGAGAAGAATTAGAGAAAATGGTTGTTACAGATCATTTAACGAAGCTGTACTCAAGGAACTATTTAGATGCAAAGGTTCATGAATCACTTGATGAAGATCAGCAAGGAACCTTCCTTTTAATTGATATTGATAATTTTAAAGGTGTTAACGATAAATATGGACACCAAGTTGGAGATGAAATCCTTATCCAAGTTGCGGATATTATAAAAAGTAATATAAGAGAAAGTGATATTGGTGCCCGTTGGGGTGGAGAGGAACTTGCTGTTTATCTACCACGTATCCCACTTGAAGTGGGAATAAGCATTGCAAACCGATTAGTAGATAAAGTAAGGGAATTATCTAAACCATCAATAACCATTTCCTGTGGGGTTTCGTATTGGAATGTGGACAATCCAGATAACTTTACAAACTTGTTCAAGCGAGCGGACACAGCCCTTTATATAGCAAAGGATACGGGCAAGGATCGAGTTGTGGTTCAAGAAAAGGTAACATCACCTTAAAAAAGGAGCTCAAATTTCGAGCTCCTTTTTACTTTCCAATTGGAAAGGTATCACATATGCTAGTAAAGAGAGATTCATGATAAAAGTGTAAGCGTTTACAAAAGGAGGAGGAGCATATGGGAGAGAAAAAATCTTTTAAAATTGAAACAGAAGTGATTCATCATGGCTATGATGCTAGTTCATTTGAAGGCAGCTTAGTTCCGCCTATTTTTCAGACATCTACGTATTGCTTTGCAACTGCAGAGCAAGGGGAAAAGAGGTTTGCTGGAGAAGATTCAGGATATATTTACTCCCGTTTAGGTAATCCAACAGTTTCTATACTTGAAGAGAGAATGGCAGCAATTGAGAAAGGGGAAGCCGCTCTAGCATTTGGTTCAGGTATGGCTGCGGTGTCGGCTGTATTAGTTTCTCTTACGAAAGCAGGTGACCATGTTCTCTGTTCTCAAGGTGTGTACGGATGTACTTTTGGTTTGCTCAAGATGCTTAATCATAAATATCAAATCACATATACCTTTTCAGAGATGGAAACAAAGGAACAGCTTTTACAAGCCATCAAGCCCGAAACTACGTGCATTTATGTGGAAACCCCAATCAATCCAACCATGAAGCTTGTTGACCTAGAAATGATTGCTGCAGTTGGAAAAGAAAAAGGGATTCCTGTTGTTGTTGATAATACGTTTTGTTCTCCTTATTTACAGACACCTCTTGAGCTTGGTTGCGATGTTGTCGTTCATAGTGCAACTAAATATATATGTGGGCATGGGGATGTGATTGCTGGTATCGTTGTTGGAAAGCGTGATTTCCTTCAAGAAATGGCAATGACCACACAAAAAGATATTGGAGGAATTATTTCGCCGTTTGATGCTTGGTTACTATTAAGAGGGTTGAAAACCTTGCCGGTAAGAATGGATCGGCATTGTGAGAATGCTAGGAAGATTCACTCGTTTTTAAGTGAGCATGTGGCGGTGAATCAAGTATTCTACCCAGGGGATAGTAAGCATCCAGACTATATAATCATGAAAAAGCAAATGCGTCAGGCAGGCGGATTACTTTCTTTTACTTTGCATGGAGGGGTGGAAGAAGCACAGAAGTTTATGAACCAGTTACAGTTAATAAAGATTGCTGTTAGTCTAGGTGATGCGGAAACCTTAATACAGCACCCAGCAACGATGACCCACTCAGTTGTTCCGAAAGCAGAGAGAGAAAAGATGGGGATACAAGATAATTTGATGCGGTTATCGGTCGGGTTAGAAGCATGGGAAGATATTCAGGAAGATTTGGATCAAGCTTTGAACGCTTTATATAAATAAGAGGCAGACCATCTGCCTCTTTTATAAGTGATTAATTAATTCATCAATAAATTGCTCAAGCATTTTTTGATCTAAAGTGTCAAAACGGTTCTTGCTAGGTGAATCTATATCTAGAACTCCCAGAAGTTGTCCTTCTTTTATCATGGGAACAACAATTTCTGATTGAGAAGCTGCATCACATGCAATATGACCAGGAAATTGATGAACATCCTCAACTAAAATCGTCTTTCTTTCTTTCGCACTAGTTCCGCAAACACCCCTACCAAGAGGAATTCTTACACATGCAGGCAGGCCTTGGAATGGTCCTAGCACTAATTCTTTGTCCCCGTCCATTAAGTAAAAACCAACCCAGTTGACGTCAGACAAAAATTGATTTAAAAGAGATGACGCATTGCTTAAATTGGCAATCGAGTTCGTTTCGCCTTCTAGAAGGGCCTTCAGTTGTTTTATTAATAGACGATAATTTTCCTCTCTCGTTCCTTCGTAATGCTTTACTTCAAACATTTCCTTCCCTCCAAACACATAGGTAATTATCATATTTTAGCGAAAATATGAAGACTTTGTCGAGTTTTTTATACAGGAGAACAAATGTCGAATAAAGAATGTTATACATAAGGCTATTTTCTGTGATTAAGAGATGGAGGTGGTTCCAAATGAAGAAAAATTCAAAGGATTCCATTGTCGAGGCAGCAATTTATCTTTTTAACACGAAGGGGTTTTCAGGAACAACGATTCGAGATATTGCCCAAAAGGCAAACAGCAACGTCTCTAACATCTCCTACTATTTCCAGAATAAACATGGTCTACTTGAGTATTGCTTTTTAAAGTATTTTGAAACGTATATTGCAGAGCTTGAATCAGCATTTTTATGTATTGACCAAGGAGCAAAGGCAACACTTCAGAAAATGGCTGAAAGCATTATTAATTACCACACGGAGAACATGCAGCTGACAAGATTAATATTAAGAGAAATGTCCATTGATTCGCAAACGGTTCGAGAAATAATGAGTACGTACTTTGCAAAGGAAAAGTATTATTTTAAGGCTGTCATTGAGGAAGGAATCATAACAGGAGAGTTCAGACAAGTGTCTGTCACTTTTACTATTGTCCAACTCAAATCACTTTTATCCATGCCTTTTCTAAATACTCATTATCTCTCAGAGGTTCTTCATGTTTTTCCTCATGAACCGTATTTTACACAGAAATATATTGGTGAAATCAATAACTGGATTGAAGGAGTATTAACTCCCCACCATCCAAAGGAATTAGTGTTTTAATCGTTTTAACTCCTAAGTAATTGCTCATACCCTTGTAGGAGTTCCTTCGCTTGATGAGCGTCCGATCCATATACCATCGGAATGTTTAATTGAATGGCTTGGTTAGCTATCGCTGTTGGCGGATAAGGTTCCCGACATAACGGCTTTGCTGTTCCAGCTCCGTTATAATCGAGCTCGTAGTTTTTTTGTTTCACTTTTATCAAAATACTTTGTATCTCCTTGTTAAAGCTAACTGGACAAGGATATTTTTTTTGGAATTTATTCACTAAAGTTATATGTCCGATACGCTTAGGTTTATAACTTCCTAAATTGGATTTTATGGACAGCAAAAGCGTTCGGTAGTAGGCTTCATATACGTTTTCTATCCCACCATAGCGCTTAATCATATCACCAAATACGTCAGGACTATAATCTAAACAATCATATTCTCCTTCATGCTTTAAAAAATGGACTGACAAAATACTATCAGTCAGAGAGGGACCGTATTTGTTTAGAAAATCTGTTGTTTCACTTTCAAATCCCTCAATGAAATCTACTTCTAAACCTGTATGTATGGTAATCTTTCCTTTATATTTTTCTCTTAGAACAGCTAGCTCTTCTAAATATGCCGGTAAATCCTCCATTTTCATAGCGCTGTCTTGAAGGGGGGTTGGATCGGTAAAGCCAGCTGGAAGAGGAGCGTGTTCCGTAAATGAGATAGTGGTAATTCCAAGTTCTATTGCGTGCTCAATATAGGTTTGAAAAGCATCTTTCGAACCATGGGGACAAAACTTTGAATGGACATGACCATCACGCATGATGAGAAAGCCTCCTTGTTTATGAATTTTGCAGTATTTGTCGAAAAGAGAGATGTGATGTAGCTAAAGTGATTGTAAATAAATTTTAGTACAAAAAATTTGAAATTAATAGTCAAAAAATGTCGTTTACATGGTATCATAAGAGCATTGAAAATACATTTATATGAACCTTTATATAGATAACATAAATGTAGCTCGGATGAGAACAGGGGGCTTAACATGGAGTACATAATCGGGGGCTTAGTTCTTTTACTAGCTCTGTACGTGATTGGATATACGATGAAAAAAAAGCTTTATAAAGAAATTGACCGTCTGGAGAACTGGAAAATAGATATTACGAATCGCCCAGTCCTTGATGAAATGTCCAAGGTAAAACAGCTTAATATGACGGGAGAAACTGAAGAGCTATTCGAGAACTGGAGAAATGATTGGGATGACATCGTAACCAGTCAGCTTCCAGAGGTAGAAGAGTATCTATTTGATGCGGAGGAATACATTGACCGCTACCGCTTTAATAAAGCAAAACAGGTTCAGCGTGCCATTGATTCTCATTTAAAAGAAACGGAAGATAAAATTCAAAAGTTACTTGACGAAATCAATGAATTGGTTGGAAGTGAAGAGAAAAATAGAATAGAAATTGAAGAGTTAAAAGAGGTGTATCGTGAGCGCCGAAAAACTCTACTTGCACATCGTCATAATTTTGGACGTGCAGAAGCTAAGTTAGAAATCCTTCTGGATGAAATAGTAGCATGTTTTACTAATTTTGAGGAAAGAACAGAAAACGGCGATTATCTGCAAGCTCGTGAGGTTGTGCTTTTAATTCAGTCAAAGACAGATGAATTGAGCAAGAAGATGGATGCTATTCCAAATTTACTCATAGAATGCCAATCAAGTATTCCTTCAGAAATTGAGAATCTGAGAGACGGATTCCGTGAGATGCAGAATCAAAGCTATCCGCTAGAACATCTTCATTTTGAAGAGGAGTTAGAAAAACTTCATTCAGAAGTAAATGTATGTTTGGAGTTAATTGAACAAACCGAGATTGATGAGCTTCAAAAGAAAATAGATGAAGTAAAGGAAAAAATTGAAGTTATTTATGATCTATTGGAACAAGAGGTTAATGCCAAACGGTTTGTTATAGAAAACGAAGAGCCAACGAGAAGCATGTTATTTGCAGTAAAGGAAGAAAATAATGTACTGAAGTTTGAAGTGCAGGAAGTACAGCAAAGTTATCACCTTGAAGAGAGTGAAGTAGAAGGGCAAGCACAGTTTGAAAAGAAACTTGCTCAGTTAATGAAACGCTTTGAAGTACTAGAACACAAAATTGTAGCTGATGAAACGGCTCTTACGATACTAAAGGATGAGCTAGCTGAGTTAAAGCTCGAGCTTGAAAAATTAACTCTAGAGCAAAAAGAATACGCTGAAAGACTGCAAACACTTAGAAAAGATGAAATTGCCGCACGGGAGACAGTAGTTGAACTTTCCAAAAAAATTGCTGATTGCATTCGTCTTGTAAATAAAAGCAATATTCCAGGTCTTCCAGAAGAATATCGTTATTTATTAGAGGATGCGAGAGAGAGCATTTCTAATGTAAAAACAAAGCTAGAAGAAAAGCCATTAAATATACCTACCGTTCAAAAATATTTAGAGGTGGCTGTTATGACGGTAGATAAAGTATATGACCATACCTCTCAGCTCATTGAGACGGTTCTCCTATCTGAAAAGGTTATACAGTATGGTAATAGATACCGGAGCAGTTATCCGGCTGTACAAAAAGCTTTGGTAGATGCGGAAATTGCTTTTAGAAGCTATGATTATCAAGCAGCACTGGAAGTTGCTGCAACCTCCATTGAGGAAGTAGAGCCTGGTGCATTAAAGCGAATTGAAGCTTTATTACAAGAAAAGGTAGAGGTTTAATAGGAAAAGACCGCTTTTTTTGAAGCGGTCTTTTCCTATTCGTTTTCCTGATTGTCATTTATATGATAACATTATTAGTTGAGTTTACCCGTGATTGGTAAGATAAAGGGGTCTTAAGACATGATTTATTTTGATAACAGTGCAACAACAAAACCATATCCAGAAGTTGTGGATTCATTTGTAAAAGTTTCAAGTGATTTTTTTGGCAATCCTTCGTCTATTCATCGATTAGGTGTAGAAGCGGAAAGTCTATTAGCTCAAGCTAGAAAACAAATAGGTGAGCTATTACAAGTAAATCCGAGTGAGGTTTACTTTACATCCGGAGGTACGGAGAGCAATAACCTAGCAATTAAAGGTACAGCTCTTATGTATCGAAACAGAGGGAAACATATTATTACATCAGCGGTTGAACATGCTTCCGTAAGAGAGGCGTTTCAACAGCTGATGGAACTAGGGTTTCGAATAACGGTCATTCCAGTTGATAAGGAAGGTAGAGTGTCTGTTTCCGATATTGAGGATGCCATCTGTCACGATACGATATTAGTGTCGATCATGCATGTAAATAATGAGGTTGGTACAATTCAGCCTATTGAAGAAATCGGCAACATGCTTAAAGGATATTCAAAAATATTATTTCATGTGGATTATGTACAAGGGGTTGGAAAAGTAGCACTCGATATTCAAAAACATCATATTGATCTTTGCTCGATATCAGCACATAAATTTCATGGGTTAAAGGGAGCAGGAGTGTTAGTCGTTCGTGAGGGGGTCCAAATTTCTCCACTTTTTTCAGGAGGAAATCAAGAATGGAAGCTCCGAAGTGGGACGGAGAATGTTGCTGGTGCTGTTTCAATGGCAAAAGCATTGAGACTAACTTTACAAAGTTATGAAACAAAGTTAAGTCAAATATCCAAAGTTCAATATTATCTTCTTAAAGAACTACAAACGCTTGAAGATGTTGTCATTCATACTCCAAGCAGGGGGCGAGCTCCTCATATCATAAATTTCTCTGTAAAAGGATTTAGAGGAGAAGTATTTGTACATGCGTTAGAAGAGAAAGGGTTAATCGTCTCGACGACAAGTGCATGTTCTTCAAAAAAGAAGGCTGTAAGCCATACGCTATTGGCTATGAATGTCTCAAAGGACGTCGCAGAAAGTGCGATTCGCATGAGCTTATCGTATGAAAACACTCTTGAAGAGGCGAGCAAGGCGATTTCAATCATACAAACAACAGTTACTGAACTAAGAGAGGTTATGCACTAATGAATTACGATCGAATTTTAATAAGGTACGGTGAAATATCAACAAAGGGCCGAAATCGTACGAAGTTTGTAGAAAAATTGAAAAGAAGTGCAAAGCGTGCACTAACAGAATTTCCAAACATCATTATTGAGACAACTAGGGACCGTATGTATATTTTGTTAAATGGGGAAAATGGTGAGGGAATTATTGAAAAGTTAAAAATCCTTCCCGGCATTCAATCCTTTAGTCCGGTCATTAAGACCAGCTTGGAGCTTGAGGAAATTAAGGAAGCGGCTTTACAATTATTCTTAAACAAATATAAAGTAGGAGATACTTTTAAAATTTCGACAAGACGTGCGAATAAGGAATATCCTCTTGATACGGGCCAACTAAATTATGCTCTTGGTTCTCACATTTTACAAAATGTCCCTGATCTAAAGGTAGATGTGAAAAATCCAACCATTGACGTTCAGGTTGAGGTACGTACAGAAGCTGTTTATCTCTCAATCGAAACGATTATGGGGGCAGGTGGAATGCCTATCGGATCTAGTGGGAAGGCCATGTTGATGCTATCAGGTGGAATAGATAGCCCAGTTGCTGGTTATATGGCAATGAAAAGAGGGGTTGAAATAGAGGCTGTTCACTTCTTTAGTCCCCCTTTTACAAGTGAGCGTTCCAAACAAAAGGTAGTTGAATTGGCAGAAAAGTTGTCATTACTAAATGGCGGTTACTTTACTCTCCATATCGTTCCTTTTACGGCTATTCAACAGCTTATACAAAAACAAATACCTGAAAACTATACAATGACGGCAACTAGACGAATGATGCTTCGTATAACAGATGAAATTCGCCGCAGATTTGAAGGATTAGCCATCGTTACGGGAGAAAGCTTAGGCCAAGTGGCAAGCCAAACCTTAGAAAGTATGCTAGCAATCAATGATGTGACATCTACTCCAATATTAAGACCTTTAATCACTATGGATAAATCCGAAATAATCGATATTGCAAAAAGGATTGATACCCATCATATTTCGATTCAGCCTTATGAGGACTGCTGTACCGTCTTTGTCCCTGCAGCACCCAAAACAAAGCCAAAGCTTGAAAAGGTTCAATACTACGAAAGCTTTGTAGACTTTGAGCAGTTGATTCAAGAAGCGGTTGATAAAATTGAAACCATACAAATAAAACCAGATAACAATAAAAAGGATCAAGTATTTGGAGAATTATTCTAACGTAATTGTGAACAATTTCCAAGTAATTATTTGAATGAAGGCCATGTGTTTGACACATTCTATACTCACAAGGAGGTGATTCACATGGCAAACAACAACAATTCAAATCAATTACTTGTAGCAGGTGCTCAACAAGCTATCGACCAAATGAAGTACGAAATCGCTACTGAGTTTGGTGTTAACTTAGGTGCTGAAACAACTTCTCGTGCTAACGGATCTGTTGGTGGAGAAATTACAAAACGCCTAGTTTCTTTTGCTCAACAATCTATGAGCGGAAGACAATAATCACTTCAACTAAATAGAGAAATGGCTACAGAGGCATTCCCTTAACCGGGGTGCCTCTTTTATTTGTTATAAAATAATTTTAAATCTTTCAATAATTTTGTATAATAACATGTGTGACATCAGGGACATTACATAGAAAATATTTTAGGGGGAGAGGCAGTGAAACGAGAAGATTTACTAGCACCTGAAAAATATAATTTAGTAAGTGAAATGGAACGATTTTCTGACGATCACGAAAGAGTTGCTCTTATTTGGGAAGATGAGCAGGGACGTAAACAGCAAATCACATATCAACATTTATTAGTGAATGCAAATAAAATTGGAAACGTTTTCTTAAATGAGGGTTTAAAACAAGGCGATGTTGTTCTTATTGTTGTGCCTAGATTAATTGAAGCCTATGAGGTATATATTGCGGCACTTAAAGCTGGACTTATCGTTATTCCAAGCTCTGAAATGCTGCGTACGAAGGACCTACAATACCGTATTCAACATGGAGACGTAAAGGCAGTTGTAAGCTATTATCCTTATATTGACCAATTTAGTGAGATAGATGAGTGTAGCGGTATCCCTCGTTTTGTCATTGGTGGAAAAGCAGATGGGTGGAAGACGTTAGAAGAAGAAATGAAGACGACTTCTGCAGAGCTCAAATTAGCATCTACAAGAAGTGATGATATGGCTTTCTTATCTTATACTTCAGGAACGACGGGGAATCCAAAAGGGGTTGTTCATACGCATGGCTGGGCTTACGCTCATCTGAGAACTGCAGCTCCTAACTGGTTATGTATTGAAGAAGGAGATCGTGTGTGGGCAACGGCAGGACCTGGATGGCAAAAGTGGATTTGGAGTCCGTTTTTATCAGTGTTAGGTTCAGGAGCAACTGGCTTTGTTTACAATGGAAAGTTTGATCCAAGCAAATACTTGACCTTATTACAAGATTACGAAATAAATGTACTCTGCTGTACTCCGACTGAATACCGCCTGATGGCAAAGGTAGAAAATATTCATGAGTATCAATTAAGTAACCTTCATAGCGCGGTGTCTGCGGGTGAGCCATTAAATAGAAATGTGATTGACACGTTTAAAAAGCATTTCGGGCTTGATGTTCGTGACGGATATGGTCAAACGGAAAACACATTACTTGTAGGAATTACAAAAGGAATGACATTGAAAGCTGGTTCGATGGGGAAACCGACCCCAGGAAATAGTGTGGAAATTATTAATGAATACGGTGAGATTTGTGAGATAGGAGAAGTTGGTGATATTGCGGTCCATGTCGATACCCCAGCCCTATTTAAAAATTATTACAAAGACGCCGAAAGAACCGCCATGCAGTTCCGTGGAAATTACTATATAACTGGTGACAAAGCGAAGAAGGATGAAGACGGATATTTCTGGTTTGAAGGCCGAGGCGATGACATTATTATCAGTTCTGGTTATACGATTGGGCCGTTCGAAGTCGAAGACGCTCTTGTGAAGCATCCTTTTGTGAAAGAATGCGCTGTAGTAGCAAGTCCGGATGAAGTACGAGGAAGTATCGTAAAAGCGTTTGTCGTTCTAAAGGAAGGAATAGATGAAAAAAATCCACAGCTTATTAGCACTCTTCAGAACCATGTCAAAGAGTTAACAGCCCCATATAAATATCCAAGGAAAATTGACTTTATCAAAGAATTGCCGAAAACAACCTCTGGAAAAATCCGCAGAGTCGAGTTAAGAAAGAAAGAGCAGGAGCTGGCAGGTCAAAATTAAATAATAAGTCAGAGAGAAGAATCCAAGTTCTTCTCTTTTTTTTTGAAAAAAATGTATAGCATGATTTGAATTTTCCCCTTATAATAAGTAAATGTTTCGAGTCTAGAAAGAATAGAGGGTACTCATGGAGAGAAATGAAATAAAAACAGGTGCGTTTCAAGCGGGCCTTTCGTATTTAATATGGGGAATTTTACCGATTTACTGGAAGCTACTTGATCATGTGAACGCAGAAGATATTTTAGCCAATCGTATCTTTTGGTCCTTCGCATTTATGATGGTGGTTTTATTTTTTTCAAAAAAGATCGGAAATTTATATTCCGTCCTAAAAAGTTTTAAGCAAAATCGCAAAGAAATGTATGCACTAATTATCGCATCCTTTTTAATTAGTACCAATTGGTTTATCTATATATGGGCAGTAAATCATCATCAAATGATTGAAGCGAGTCTTGGCTATTATATTAATCCGTTGGTTAGTGTATTGTTAGGAGTTATTTTCTTAAAGGAGAAGCTTTCTCCCACTCAGTACGCGTCCTTTATTATCGCTGGAATTGGAGTTCTTATTTTAGGTCTTTCATATGGGAAATTCCCATGGATTTCGGTCGTTCTAGCTCTTTCATTCGGAGTTTATGGACTAGCGAAAAAAATGATTAAAGTAGACTCTGCTGTGGGGCTAACACTAGAGACAATGGTTGTTACCCCGTTTGCCTTAGCCTATATGGTTTTTCTATTTTTAAATGGGGAGCATGCATTATTATCAGGTTCTGTATCAACTGATCTTTTATTGGTCGGAGCTGGAGCAGCGACTGCCTTGCCGCTTCTGTATTTTGCAAAAGGTGCTCAAAAGATTCCGCTATCCATGCTTGGTTTGCTCCAATACATTGCACCGACAATCACTTTATTGTTAGGTGTTCTTGTATACGGTGAGCACTTTACCAAGCACCACTTACAAGCATTTGTCTTTATCTGGTCCGCTCTTACCATTTACTCATTATCAAAAACGAAACTATTTGCAAACACACTGGGACCTGTCCGAAAAAGATTTGGGGCATGATGGGAAAAGGAGAAGCTGACTGCTTGGCAGTCAGCTTTTTATCTGTGTTTGTGCTATAAACGGATAAGTTAATTGAGTTCTAATTGCCCGGTTGAGTGGTAAAACAGGTGAAGCGGTTAAATAAAGGAGTTCTAATTGCCCGGTTGAGTGGTAAAACAAGTGAATTGGTCAAATAGAAGCGCTCTAACTGCCCGGTTGAGGGGCAAAGCAGGTGAAATGGTCAAATAGAGGATTTCTAATTGCTCCGTTGAGTGGAAAAAAAGGTGAAGCGGTAAGATAGAAAGAAGATTGCTAGGTTCAACGAAAAAACAGGTCTAAATAAAGTAAGTGTATCGCTTCGAGCTTTGACTAATAAATTGTTTCTTTAGTATTCGTCGTACAGATTTTTCCGACACAACCTCTCCGCACCAGTCAGATACACCATTAGTAGTTAACTGTTTATCAGGAAACAGTTTATTATATTCGACAACGCTTCTTAGTACAGCTGCTTCAACTGATTCCTTATTACCGCAAGATTTACAGTATATATAGGATTGACTAAATGGAAATAGAAAATATCCACATAAGGAACAAGGAATTCCTTTTGTTAACTCTTGATAACTATAATTAGGCAATCGTTCAAATGGGTTATTATCCAAATGGCATGAAATAATTTCCTCTGCATGAGCTTCGTCCTGAGCAGTAATACCAAAATTATCGCGATTTACAGTTTGTATAAACCGATTTAATTGACTTGGAAGTAACATAGAAGAATGAATGGGTGCATGAAAGAGAGTGAACTCGGGGTTTACAAATACTAGATAAGCTTCAACGGGGATGTTTATGCCTAGGTCTTTCAATAATCTTCTAAAGGCGATTTCGGTTCGCTGGAGTTGTATGAGGGGGCTTTGGATTTCCACTTTCGAAAGCGTATACCAACGATTATTTTCTAAAAAATATTCTCCTTCATAATTTTTCACTTCAAAAATGATAAACTTCCTTTTCAAGAGTAATGAGTCAATTTGAAATGTATGGCCACCACTATTTGTAAGTAATAAATCATTCATCATTAAATAATTGGAGGATGATAGTCCACTAGTTATTAGGGAATCCCACTGCAATTCTCCGGCATACCCTTTTTCCAATTTTTCAAGCCGATCAACCTCTAATAATTTCATTCGTTTATCCAAGTACCTTAAAATCAAGAGTTCTTTCGGTACCGTTCTTTGTTTTATGATCAATTGATAACCTCCTAAATGGGGGCTTGTCCAAAGCCCCCGAAATTCAATTATAAGAATGTTCTCTTCACTTTTTCCCAGAATGAATTGTCCTTTAGTTTCACCGTTTTAATTCTCTTTTCACTAAGTTGGATATCCACTCTCTCGACATGTTGTAAGCTGAGGGCTTCATTGTCCATTCCCATTGTTGGGTGATCGTTTCCATCTTGTACGACTCTTAAAGAAAGCTTTCTTTCACCGCTTAAGATAAAGGGAGATCCTAACGTACGGTAATAATTCGTATTTAAGGACGCAAGCTCACTTACTTGGATCGACGGTAGGAATGGGTCTACAACTGCTCCATTGACCGATTTGCTGTATGCTGTACTTCCTGTTGGTGTGGAAACGATCATCCCGTCTCCACGGAAGGTTTCGAAATGAAGATCATCAATAAATACTTCTAGAACGAATGTCTTAATAATAGAGGAGCGAATACTAAACTCGTTCAAACATTGGAACGACATTTGTCCATCCACCAAAACATTAATGGTTGGATAGCGTCTTACTTCAATTTGTTCATTTGTCATAGCCTCAATCATTTTATCTGTTTCATTGATATGGAAATCACAATAGACTTTTAAACTTTCACTTGTGGAAATACCAGCATATAGGCAGTCCTCACGAAAGCCAGTCTTTCTAACTGCTTGTAGGAATGTTCCATCTCCACCGACACTTACGATAATATTTGCGTCTTTGTGGTCTTTGACTACCGTAAACCCTTGTTTAGCTGCAAGCTCATAAAGTGGTGAAACCGTTTCTAACATATCCGAATCTTTTTTGTGATATAAAAAAATATTTCGACGGTTAGGCATTGTAAATTCCTCCAGACAATTTTTAAATTTACCATTATATCTTTAATTTGTTAAAATGTAGGCTATGGAATTTAGTTTACCTGTTTTTGAAACATTTTAAAAGGAGAACCGTAATAGTAGAGGAAGCGGAAAAAGGAGGATCATAGATGAATGGAAAGCGTTGGGCAGCAATAGTGATTGCTGCGGTATTATTATTTATTTCGTGGGTGACAAATGCACTCTCTTCGATGGCTTTTAGCAATATCGAGAGCTCATGGACAGAGGTGTTTTCGGCCACAGAGGAACCTTTTATCGAAGAAGTAATTGAGGAAGGAAATGCAGCAAAGAAAATTGCTGTGCTAGAAGTAAATGGAGCGATTCAAGATACGGGGGATGTAACGTCATTTTTCCAGTCACCTGGATATAATCATTCAGCTTTTATGGAGAACTTGGAACATGTAAAAGAAGATAAAGATGTGAAAGGTATTATTTTAAAGGTCAATTCACCTGGTGGCGGCGTGGTTGAAAGTGCAGAGATTCATGACAAGCTCGTAGAAATCTCTGAAGAGACAAAAAAACCAATTTATGTATCAATGGGTTCGATGGCAGCTTCAGGCGGGTATTATATTTCTGCTCCTGCCGATAAGATATACGCAAGTCCTGAAACGTTAACAGGCTCATTAGGAGTAATTATGCAAGGAGTCAATTATGCAGGATTAGCAGAAAAATACGGTGTGGAATTTGTAACGATCAAAAGTGGTGAATTTAAGGACATTATGAGTCCTTCGAGAGAGATGACGGAAGAGGAAAAAAATATCCTTCAAACGATGATTAACAACTCATACGAAGGTTTTGTGGATGTAATTGCTTCTGGCAGAGGATTGTCTGAGGAAGAAGTAAGAACGATTGCAGATGGTCGAATTTATGATGGAAGGCAAGCGAAAGAAATTGGTTTAATTGATGATTTTGGATATTTTGAAGATGTTACAGAAGCTATGAAGAAAAATGAAAAATTAGCTGGAGCACAGGTAGTTAGCTACAGTGAGAACTTTGGTTTTGGTTCAATATTCAGTATGGCAGCTAGTAAAATGGTTGGGAAAGATTTAGAGATGACTGGTCTAATGAAGCTATTGTCACAGCCTAATTCTCCAAGACTGATGTATATGTATGCGGAATAAGGAGGGTGACAATATGGATAACAATCAATTAGATAAGGAACGAATGGAATGGGAGGAACAACCAGCTCCCTCTCAAGCAGGGTATACCCTATTCTCGAATGCACGGTTCGCAGGCTTTTGGATGAGATTTTGGGCATACTTATTAGATCTTCTTGTGATTGGAAGCATCGATCGAATCCTCATCAATCCGATCTTTCGAGCCATAGGTTTAGACTTGCATAGTGGTAACTTTTTTGCTCCAATTACAATCGCTACGGCTCTCACGTTTTATGGATATTTTGTATTAATGACAAAATTCTTCGGTCAAACAATAGGAAAAATGGTTTTTGGTTTACGGGTTATTCATTTACACGGTGAAAAGCTAACGTGGAGCACGGTACTTTTTCGGGAGTGGATTGGTAGATTTATTTCCACGTTTATCTTTATTTTATATGTGCTTGTAGCGTTTCTTCCTAAAAAGCAAGGAATACATGATCTATTTGCAGAGACTACTGTTGTTCACGAACAATAATTAATAAACCTGTCAACAAATCCGTTGGCAGGTTTATTTTTTTGTATATTGTCGATAATGGTAGGCGGAAGGGTGTGAGAGTAATGAAGTGGCTACTTTTAATCCTAATCATACTATTGCTTTTATTTTTGCTTATCATTTTTTTAAAACTAAAGGTGTTTATCCACTTCTATCATGGACAAGACGATGACCATTTAAGAATTAAATTCAAAGCTTTATTTGGTCTTATTCAATACAAACTTGAAATTCCAGTCATTCAAATAGATGATGATTCACCCACAGTTGTTGTAAAAACAAAAAAAGAGCCCGGTGCAAAAGAACAAGTGAAGGATGAAGAAACCAGTAAGTTTACACCAAAAGAGATCTTGGATAGCTTTAAAGATTACGAAACTTTAATAAAGCATGTTGTGGGGTTACATAGTATAGTACGCAAGTTTCTAAAAAAAGTAACGATTACAGATATAAAATGGGACTCAGTTATAGGTGTTGGAAATGCTGCATATACGGGGATGATTACTGGGGCATGCTGGGCAGCAAAAGGGAGTCTTATTGGCGTTCTAAGTACCTATATGCGAATGAGGAATCTTCCGCAAATAACCGTTACCCCTCACTTTCAAATGCCGATATCTCAAACGACCTTTACATGTATGATTCAATTTCGTATCGGGCATGCTATGTTAGCAGGAATTAAACTGATTAAATTTTGGAAGGGTGGACGGCCTACTTTTAAAACAAAGCCGTTATCTACTTTATCTAATGAAAAATCTAAACCCATATAAGGAGGAGTTTATATGTCTGAGCATCCAATACAAGGGTTAATGACAACAGCAATGGAAAATCTAAAGGAAATGATTGATGTAAATACAATCATTGGTGATCCAGTTGAAACCCCTGATGGCAGTGTAATCTTAACTGTTTCAAAGGTTGGCTTTGGATTCGCAGCAGGTGGTAGTGAGTTTACTCTTGATAACGGTAAGGAAGAAGCTTCAAAGCACCCATTTGGTGGAGGTAGTGGTGGCGGAGTTTCTATTACTCCAATTGCCTTCCTAATTGTTAATTCCAAAGAGGTAAAAATGGTTCACCTTGATGAGAGTACACATTTATATGAAAAGATTTTGGATCTGGCTCCTCAAGCAGTGGACAAAATTCAACAAATGATGTCAAAAAATAAGGATCAAGGTAGTGACGGAAGCCAACAGCCAAATCCAAGTGATTATGAAGGTCCAAAGCATGATTTACAAATATAATAGTAACGGGTTAACTTCCTGTTAGGGAGTTAACCTTTTTCTTTGAAAGATAAGCGTAATTATTTGCAAAATTAAGTTGAACGGGCTATGATTTTTGTGTACATATTCTGGAATGGGAGGAATTTTTTTATGGCATCAATTACTTTTAAGGGGAATCCAGTTACACTATTAGGTCAAGAAGTTAAAGTGGGTGACACAGCACCTAATTTCACAGTTTTAGCTAATGATTTATCACCAGTGACATTAGCTGATAGCAATGGTAAAGTTCGTCTAATCAGTGTCGTACCATCGATTGATACAGGAGTATGTGATGCACAAACTCGTCGTTTTAACGAAGAATCAGCGAAGTTAGATAATGTGCAAATTCTAACAGTTAGCGTTGACTTACCATTCGCACAGAAGCGTTGGTGTGCATCAGCAGGGATTGATAAGGTACAAACAGTTTCTGACCATAGAGATCTTTCTTTTGGAGAAGCATATGGCGTGGCAATCCAAGAATTACGCCTTCTTGCTCGTGCGGTTTTTGTTATTGACTCTAATGACAAAGTAACTTACGTGGAGTACGTAAGTGAAGCAACAGATCATCCAAACTATGAAGCAGCAGTGGAAGCAGCGAGAGCAGCACAATAATAAATATAAGAAAGCCTCGATCACCTTCGAGGCTTTTTTACATCTCTTTAAAATTGCCTTCTTTCCCCATGCTAGATACAATAGAAGATATGAATTTTTTCAGGAGGAAGAAATATGTCACCTTCTACTTTAGAAGATTTATTTACATTGTTTAATGAGACGGCTTCTATTTTACAGGAGGAGCTAAATTGTACATACCTAGAGGCATTAGCTGAAACTGGTGAAAACCTATTTCAACAATCAGTCTTACAAGAAGAGTTAAGTGAATTAACACTTAAGAGATTAAAGAAAAGCTACGAAGCGTTTCGTCCGGATAAATATTCAGCTGAGGAATTACGTAAGGCGTATCAATTAGCTATATTAAAAGGGATGAAGGAAAGTGTACAACCGAACCATCAGATGACTCCAGATGCCGTAGGAATGTTGGTAGGTTATTTAGTGGATAAGTTTGTCCAATCGACAAACTTCCGATTGCTTGACCCAGCGGTTGGTACTGGGAACTTACTAACGACGGTGATGAATCATCAAGTGAATAAAAAGGTAACTGCGATTGGAGTAGACATAGACGATTTATTAATCCATCTTTCATTCGTGAATGCAAACCTTCAAGAACATCAAATTGAATTGTTCAATCAGGATAGTTTAGAACCGCTATTTATTGATCCTGTTGATGCAGTCGTGGCTGATTTACCAGTTGGCTATTATCCAAATGATGTTCGAGCACAAGATTATCAGTTAAAGTCATCTGAAGGGCATTCATACGCCCATCATTTGTTTATTGAGCAAAGTGTGAAACATACGAAGGCTGGCGGATATTTATTTTTTATTATCCCCAATGGTTTATTTGAAAGTGAAGAGGCGCCTAAGCTTCATGCTTTCTTAAAGGAACAGGCTCATATCCAAGGAATCCTGCAATTACCAATGACAATGTTTAAAAATAAACAAGCAGCAAAAAGCATTTTAATCCTGCAAAAACTAGGTGGGGAGATTAAGCCGCCTAAGCAGGTACTTCTTGTAAACATACCGACACTTTCCAAAGGACAAGATGTGGAGCGAATGCTTAGAAACATTGATATATGGATAAAAGAGAACAAATAATAGGGAACCGATAGCTAATAAAAAGGCTATCGGTTTTTTGCCTTATTTTCAGAATATAATTACTTTATTCTGTAACCGATACCAAAATTAGCTTGTTCTTGAAATGTATGTGAGGCAGTGATTAAATGGGGAATGGAGAGATAGAAACGAGCGTCTTAGTGCAAAATATATTTGTATTAGCGTATTGAGAGTTTCTTTAAAAAAGGAGCGGTACTTATAATATGTCAAAGGTAATTGCGATTAACGCAGGAAGTTCATCACTGAAATTTCAATTATTCGAAATGCCGAATGAAGATGTTATCACAAAAGGGTTAATTGAACGTATTGGTCTTAAGGATTCTATTTTCACGATTTCTGTAAATGGTGAAAAGGTTGAAGAGGTTACAGATATTCCTGATCATGCTGTTGCAGTTAAAATGCTTTTAAATAAGCTAACTGAATCTGGAATTATTAAGTCACTTGATGAGATAAATGGTATTGGTCACCGTGTCGTTCATGGTGGGGAAGAATTCAATGACTCAGTTTTAATAACAGATGAAGTGTTAAGTAAGATTGAAGATTTGTCAGAGCTAGCACCTCTTCATAATCCAGCTAATATTACTGGAATTCGTGCTTTCCAACAGGTACTTCCAAATGTGCCGGCCGTTGCTGTATTTGATACAGCCTTCCATCAAACAATGCCAGAAAGCTCTTTCTTATACAGCTTGCCTTACGAGTACTATAAAGAATATGGCATTCGTAAATATGGTTTCCACGGTACGTCACATAAGTATGTGTCAGAGCGTGCAGCAGAACTATTAGGTCGTCCACTTGAACAGCTTCGCTTAATCTCTTGTCACTTAGGTAACGGTGCAAGTATTGCAGCGATTGAAGGTGGTAAGTCTATTGATACATCTATGGGCTTCACTCCACTTGCTGGTGTAACAATGGGAACTCGTTCAGGAAATATTGACCCGGCGTTAATTCCTTTCATTATGGAAAAAACAGGAAACAGTGCTGATGAAGTATTAGATATCCTTAATAAAAAGAGTGGAATGTTAGGAGTATCTGGATTCTCAAGTGACCTTCGTGATATCGAGTTGGAAGCTGAGAAAGGGAATGAACGTGCGGAATTAGCGTTAGAAGTATTCGGTAACCGAATCCACAAGTATATTGGTTCTTATGCATCTCGCATGTATGGTGTTGATGCAATCATCTTTACAGCAGGTATTGGTGAGAACAGCCAGGCAATTCGTGCACGTGTACTTCAGGGCTTAGAGTTTATGGGTGTATATTGGGATCCAGCTCTAAACAAGACACGTGGAGAAGAAGCGTTTATTAACTATCCGCATTCTCCAGTAAAAGTAATCGTCATTCCTACGAATGAAGAAGTTATGATTGCACGTGATGTTGTAAAATTAGCTCAATAATATTTTTATACACAGGCAAATGCTGATTAGGCATTTGCCTGTTGCTTTTTTCTCCAAAAACAATGAGTATGCTATACTTAAGCTAGTTAAGAAGGAGGGAAGGCAATGGCTTTAACAAGTCGTGAAAAACAAGTGATGGCCTCGATTAAAGAATGGGAAGAGAGTCTTTACAGCTATTCTCCTAATGATCTTGAAGTAACGTATGATAAATACGTAGAGCGAGTTTTTTCCCTATTACCAGAAGAAACACAGAAGCAGTTTTACATAGCCTTAGATAGCTGGTTATTCCATTTACATGCATTAATTCAAGGAAGCCAACTTCAGTTCGATGCAAAAGAGCGAATCCTATCAGCTGGAAGGGTATTCGACCAAAGTATTACACAAATTGAGGATTTGAAACATTTAAGCATCGATCAACTCCAGTACATTGCTGAACAACAAATTTCGAGACATAGACTTTATTCCTTTGCTCAAGGAGGAATGTCTGGAACTGGTGGGGCTCTTTTATTGGGTGTGGATCTTCCTGCAGTTACAGTCATAAATCTTAGAGTGATTCAACTAATTGCTATGACCTATGGTTACGAAGTTAATACTCCATTTGAAATGATGAATTCATTGAAAGTATTTCATGCTGCAACCCTTCCTGTCCGGATGCAGGTGTATAGCTGGGAGGAATTAAAGCAGGATATCGGGAAACATAGAGAATACTTTTATGAGGGAAAAGAAGAACTTACAGATATTACATGGATGGAACAACCTCTGAAGCAGATCTTTAAATCGATTGCGATTCTTTTCTTTAAAAATAAGACCCTTCAAGGAATTCCTCTCCTATCCATGGCCATTGGGGCAGGGAGCAATTATCAATTAACACGGAAAGTTACGGATTTTGCTCACTCCTATTATCAATTGCGTTATCTAGGAGAAAAGGAGAATACCTACGATGAGTAAAGATGAGCACAAGCAAACTGCACCACGCTCTGTAACATGTAAAGTAATTACCGTGAGTGATACAAGAACAGTGGAAACCGATAAAAGTGGTCAGCTCATGATATCCTTATTGAAGGAAAATGGTCATGTGATTGGAGATTACGTGATTGTTAAAGATTCACGAGAGGAAATTACAAGGGAAGTTCTTCGGGGCTGTATCGATGACAGGGTCGATATCATATTAACAAATGGCGGTACTGGTATTGCGAAACGTGATGTAACGATTGAAACGGTTCAAGCGCTTTTTGAAAAAGAAATAAGTGGGTTTGGGGAATTGTTTCGAATGCTTAGCTATACAGAGGACATCGGCTCTGCTGCTATTTTATCTCGAGCGATTGCTGGTGTTATTCAAAATAAAGCGATCTTTTCTACTCCAGGTTCAACAGGGGCAGTAGGGCTTGCGATGAATAAATTAATCTTGCCAGAGCTCGGCCATATAGTGAGAGAACTAAAAAAAGATTTGTGAAAAAGTGAGACGTTAGTTCTCACTTTTTTTGGTTAAATGAAGGGTAGTTTGGGAAGAGTAATAAATCAATCACTTCTTACAGTAGAAGGTGGGTAGATGAGAAATTTATTCTTTTTCGTTATTATTGCCTTTCTTATTGCATCACCTGCTGAGCAAGTGATCGCAATAGAAGAGCCAGTTCCTCCGTCAATCGATCTACGTATTCTGGAGACGACAGATCTACATAGTTATATGATGGATTATGATTATCGAAACAATCAAGAAACAGTGGAATTCGGATTTGCGAGGACGGCAAGTTTGATTAAAGAAGCAAGAAAGGAAGCAAAAAATGTGCTTCTATTTGATAATGGTGATTTAATTCAAGGAAGTGCATTAGCTGAGCTTGCTTCTAAAACGTATCAATTTGACCAAAGCTTTATCCATCCAGCATTTAAGGCATTAAATCGTCTCCGATATGACGGGGCAACACTTGGAAATCATGAGTTTAATTTCGGATTAAACTTCTTGCAAACGAGCTTACGGGGAGCTGATTTTCCATATGTGAATGCTAATATTTATGTGGAAGACCATAATTTACACTCATTTGATGATATCAACTATTTTAATCCGTACCTCATATTAGATAAAAGGTTTAAAGATACAATGGGGGTTGAGCAAAATATCAAGGTCGGTGTACTTGGGTTAATTACTCCTATTGCAGCAAAGTGGGATGAGGAGCATTTTAAGGGGAAAATAAAAATAAAAAGCATGGTGTCATCAGCTAAGCATTTCATACCGATTATGAAGGGGAAAGGTGCTGATATCATTATTGTTCTAGCCCATGCTGGTCTGGCTGCTGATGAGGGTGTAGTAAACAAAAGTGAGAATAGTGTAATGGCATTATCAGAAGTGGAAGGAATTGATGCCATTCTATATGGTCATAGCCACTCTCTATTTCCTAACGATGATTATTTTTTACAGCAACAATTTATCAATATTGAAAAAGGCACCATCCATAATACTCCATTAGTTCAAGCTGGATATTGGGGGAATCATTTAGGGATTATTGATTTGTCAATCAGGAAGGTAAATGATGTGTGGAAGGTAGTAGACTCTCGATCTGAGGTGAGATCGATTTATAAAAAATCAGGAAAAGAAAAGGTGCCTCTAGTCCAGCCTGATGAGGAAATTATTGATGCATTGAGAAACGATCATTCAAACACGCTAGAATATATAATAAATAATAAAGAATAAAAGAGCCTTCAGGCGTCTGAAGGTTCTTTTTAATGGTGAGCTTTCCCACCGATATCCTGGTTTGTTCGATACCATAGCCATAAATCATTAATTATGGAAGCGAGTTCAGCGATTTCGGTATTTAATTGGCATGATTTCTGAAAATCACTTTCATCTGATAAAGAGGCTTGCTTCTTATTAATATGTTCTTCTAGTTCTGCTATTCGATCAGGAATATGTCCCCTTATTTTCTCCCACTCCAACAGAATGCTTTGCTGTGTATGAAAGGTATAATCCTCCCAGTTTTTATGCAAAGTAGGGAGCTTGATTCCTAATCTCTCATTTAATTCAAAGTGTTTTTCCATTGAGAGCTCCTCCGTTTCATCTAATAATCATTCTACTACAGTCCATTCATGCCTTCCAGAAGGAAGCTCTATAAATATTTTAATAAATTTTTATACATTTTTAAGAATAAGTATTGAAAATAAGAAGAAAACTTGTTACATTTGTATACATATTATTAAAGTATAAAAATATAAATCATTTGAATATTTATTCGATATTAGGAGGATTACCATGTCAGTTCAAAAAGTTGTTCTTGCTTATTCAGGAGGATTAGATACATCAGTAGCAGTAAAGTGGCTTCAAGATCAAGGGTACGCAGTAGTTGCGTGTTGTTTGGATGTAGGAGAAGGTAAAGATTTAGATTTTATTAAAGAGAAAGCATTGCAGGTGGGTGCGGTATCATCGTACGTAATTGATGCAAAAGAAGAATTCGCGCATGAATATGCATTAATTGCACTGCAAGCACAAGCGATGTACGAAGATAAGTATCCTCTTGTATCAGCACTATCTCGTCCACTAATCGCGAAAAAATTAGTTGAAGTTGCTGAGCAAGAAGGAGCAGTTGCGGTAGCGCATGGTTGTACAGGAAAAGGAAACGACCAAGTTCGTTTTGAAGTATCCATTTCTGCGTTAAACCCTGATTTAAAGGTTCTTGCTCCAGTACGTGAGTGGAGCTGGTCTCGTGAAGAAGAAATTGAGTATGCAAAGAACAACGGAATTCCAATTCCGATTAACTTAGATAGCCCATATTCAATTGACCAAAATCTTTGGGGTAGAGCAGCTGAATGTGGTGTATTAGAAGATCCTTGGGCAGCACCACCTGAAGGTGCATACGATATTACATTGCCACTTGAGCAAACACCAGATCAAGCGGATGTCGTTGAAATTGAGTTTGTTAGTGGAGTTCCTGTTAGCCTAAACGGAAAAAGCTACCCACTTTCTGAACTTATATTAGAATTAAATGGATTGGCTGGTAAGCATGGTGTTGGTCGTATCGACCATGTAGAAAACAGACTTGTGGGTATTAAATCACGTGAAGTGTATGAGTGCCCAGGAGCAATGACATTATTAAAAGCACACAAAGAGCTTGAAGACTTAACACTTGTGAAGGAAGTAGCTCATTTTAAGCCTATTATTAGCAAAAAGATTGCTGAAGTGATTTATGATGGACTATGGTTCTCTCCACTAACTACTGCTTTAAAAGCATTCCTTAAGGAAACGCAAAAGCATGTAACAGGTACCGTTCGTGTGAAGCTATTTAAAGGTCATGCGATTGTTGAAGGAAGAAAGTCAGAGTACTCCTTGTATGATGAAAAATTAGCAACGTATACAGCAGAAGATCAGTTTGATCATCAATCTGCGGTTGGTTTTATTCAGCTATGGGGTCTGCCAACTAAGGTACAATCTCAAGTGCAACAAAAGAAGGTGACTGTGTGAAAAAGCTTTGGGGAGGACGCTTTACTAAAACAGCAGAGGAATGGGTAGACGAATTTGGAGCCTCCATTTCCTTTGATAAAGAGCTAGTCTTAGAAGATATTCAAGGTAGTTTAGCACATGTAAGTATGCTCTCTTCGTGCGGTATTATATCGCACGAGGAAGCAGCTCAAATCACAGATGGGCTAAAGGTTTTACAAGAAAAGGCAATCAATGATGAGCTTGAATTCTCCGTAGAATTAGAGGATATTCACTTGAATCTTGAGAGTCAGCTTATCCAATTAATTGGTCCTGTTGGTGGAAAGCTCCACACAGGAAGAAGTAGAAATGACCAAGTGGCAACAGATATGCATTTGTACTTACGAAGAGAAACTTTGCATGTTGTTGAACTGATTGAAGGACTGCAGCAAAGTCTGTTAGTACAGGCTGAAGAGCATGTGGAAACGGTCATGCCAGGCTATACACACTTACAAAGAGCGCAGCCTATCTCATTTGCTCATCATTTGCTTGCCTATTTTTGGATGCTTGAGCGTGACAAAGAGAGATTCCAAGAAAGTCTTAAGAGAATTAATAAATCTCCACTAGGTGCAGGTGCTTTAGCCGGAACTACATTTCCTATTGACCGTGAACTTACAGCTAGCCTACTAGAGTTTTCTAGTATTTATGAGAATAGTTTAGATGCTGTTAGTGATCGAGATTTTATATTGGAATTTATGTCTGGAAGCTCAATCTTGATGATGCATTTATCAAGACTTGCTGAGGAGTTTATTTTATGGTCAAGTCAAGAGTTTCGCTTTATTGAGCTTGATGATAGCTTTACGACTGGATCTAGCATTATGCCGCAAAAGAAAAATCCTGATATGGCTGAGTTAATCCGTGGGAAGACAGGAAGAGTATATGGCAATCTTTTTGGTTTGTTAACGGTTTTAAAGGGTCTGCCGCTTGCTTACAACAAGGATATGCAGGAAGATAAAGAAGGCATGTTCGATACGGTAAAGACCATTACTGGCTCATTGAAGATTTTTGCTGGAATGGTTGAAACCATGAAAGTGAATGCGGACGAAATGGAAGTTGCTACAAAGCAGGACTTCTCTAATGCTACAGAGCTTGCTGATTATTTATCAGGGAAAGGAATTCCGTTCCGTGAAGCTCATGAAATCGTAGGAAAGCTAGTGCTTACATGCGTTCAAAGTCAATGTTATTTGGCTGACTTACCACTCGAACAATATAAGGAAGCAAATCCATTATTCGAAAATGATATATATGAGGTGTTAAACCCAGTCACTGCAGTAAAACGTAGAAACTCAGCAGGTGGAACAGGGTTTGCTCAGGTCGAAGAGGCCATCGTTAAAGCAAAATCAAAGATAAAGCAAGAAAAGCACGCTAATGACTAATAGCGTGCTTTTCTGCGTTATTTATTCTTTTTCTGTACGTACAACCAAAACATCACAGCGTGCATAACGGGTAATATGTTCGGAAACGCTTCCGATTAAAAATCGTTCTACCGCATTCAATCCTGTTGCTCCACAGATAATTAAATCCACTTCATGCTTTTTAGCTAAGTCTTTAGGAATTTTCACCTTTGGAGAACCATAATCGATCTCGTAGGTTACATGTTGAACGCCTGCATTCAATGCCTGCTCTTTGTAGCTTTCCATAAGCTCCGTAGCAAACTTGTCTGCTCGTTCCGCAATCGTACGGTCATATGCTTCAACGGTTGCAAAAGTTCGAGTGTCGATGATGTGAGCTAATAAAATAGTTGCATTGTTCCGTTTGGCCACTTCGATTGATTTCTTAAAAGCCCACTCTGCTTCTTTAGAACCGTCCACAGCAACTAATATTTTCTTATACGTAAGACTCATGTTCATCTCCTCCTTTACTTTTATTATACAATACCCAATTCATGTATATCTGTAGCAAATTTTCGAAAAATAATATAGGCGGGAAAATACACTTTAAAGGAGCTCATAATCAATGAAAAAGGAAGAGATTAAAGGGCAATCGCATTATATTTACGACCAGCAAGGCGAGAGCAGCGTTAGTGCACAAATTATGGATGCCTATAATAGTGGTGTCATTGATCAGCCTAACGGTCAGTTTGACAATGAAAAGTATGATAGCATGATTGGGAATGAGTCGGAGTAGTAATGAAAAAAGGAAGCCCTTTGGCTTCCTTTTTTAATCAAAACTATTGCTTTAGTTCTTGTAGTCTTTCTTTTAACAATTGTCCGGCTGTTTTTAAATCTTCTTTCATTTTATCTATCACTTGGCTCCATTTTGAGCTCTCTTCTTTAATTACTTGCTCAATCTTTTCAGCTTTTTCCTTAATCGCTTCTTGAGTTTCTTCCGCATCTTGTTCGCCTTGCATTCTAGCATTAACAGACTTCACGGTAAAGGAGGTTTGATCCGTATATGGAATGGCCGTCTCCATAATCTTCTTAAAAATTGGAACGACTGTTTCTGAACTTGAACCGGATAAATAATGGTCTTGGTCGGTCTGATCATAACCAATCCAGATGGCACCCACTAGGTCAGGAGTATACCCGACAAACCATTGATCCTTTGTTCCATCAACGCCTGAAAAGCTTAGCTGGGTGGAACCTGTTTTCCCAGCAATAGGTGAGCCATTAATCTGTGCAGCGGTACCTGTTCCTGATTCCACAACATTTAAAAGCATGGAGGTCATTTCATTCGCGACTTTTTTGGTTGTCACTTGTACGACCTTTTTTTTATGTTCGGCGATAATATTCCCTGTTGGACCTTCTATTTTTGTTATAAGATGATCATCAGCGCGTTTTCCCTTATTGGCAAAGGCGGAATAAGCGGCCGCTAATCGGAGTGGAGAGGTACCTTCGTTCATTCCTCCGAGTGCAATTGCCAAATGTTCATCCTCTTCTTGGAGAGGAATGCCAAATTTATTTAACGATTCTATTCCTTTTTTTAATCCAATTTGATCTAAAAGCCAAACGGCTGGGAGATTCAGAGATTCCTGTATCGCAACATACATAGGGACTTCACCTGCATATGTTTTATTATAGTTTTCGGGTTGGTAGTCACCAAATGCTTGCTGCTTATCTTCTAACACGGAGGATAAGGTGTATCCTTCTTCTAGTGCAGGGGTATAAACAGCTAATGGCTTTAATGTCGATCCTGGCTGTGCCTTTAAATGGGTCGCCCGATTAAATCCACGGAAAACGGATTCTCCACGTCCTCCAACTAGGGCTCTTACCCCACCAGTCGAGGGATCTAGAAGTACAGAACCACTTTGAACAATCGCATCGTTCTTGCCTCTTGGAAAATTGTTGTTATTTGAATAGATGGTTTCAAGAGATGATTGAAGGTTTTGATCCATTTCCGTATAAATTTTGTACCCTCTAGTTAAGATTTCTTCCTGTGTTAAACCATATTTTGATATCGCTTCGTCAAGAACCGCATCCGTATAGGAAGGATATTTTCGATCTAGAAAGCTGTCGCCACCTTCTTCAAGAACAATCTTTTCTCCTATGGCTTCTTTATACTCCTGCTCTGTGATAAATGTATTTTCCTTCATTTCTGCGAGTACAACATCTCTGCGTTCAATAGAAGCATCGTAATTTTGAAATGGATTACGTGCAGAAGGTGCCTGAAGAAGTCCGGCAAGCAATGCGGCTTCGCTAATAGTTAATTCACTAGCACTTTTATTAAAATACTTGGCAGCTGCTTGATCAATCCCCCATGCCCCATGTCCAAAGTATACTTGATTCATATACATCTGAAGGATTTCATCTTTTTCGTATTTTTTTTCGATTTCAAGGGCTAGGAATAATTCTTCAATTTTTCTTTTATACGTTCTCTCAGGGGAGAGTAGGGCATTTTTGGTTAATTGCTGGGTTAATGTACTACCGCCTCCCGTAATACGACCAGCCAGTAAATTTTTAAAGAATGCTCTAGTAATACCTTTCAGGTCAAATCCATTATGCTTATAGAAACGGTGATCCTCTATAGCAACAACTGCGTTGCCAACATAATCAGGGAGATCTGAAATCTCCACGCCTTTGTTACGATTAGTGCTAATCTCTGTAGCCACGTCTCCGTCCTTGTCGTAAATAACTGTTGATTGTTTTAACCCTTCCTTTAAGGTTTGTACATTTGCTTGGCTTGCGATGAAAGCAAAATAAAGAATAGCAAATAATACAAAAACTAGAAGAAGTAATAATAAAAATTGAGTAATATGTGTGTTTCTCCAAAACCGAATGATTGCATTACGAAATATTTCGAATCGTTCCATTGATTACCTATCCTTTAAAAATGAAATTATGACCATTATAACAGGAAATTATGTCAAAGGATGACAGAAATCTCTTTATTCCTATAATAAAAAAGTGGTATATTTATTATCGGCTTCATGATCACTGATTACATATTTTGGAGGGTAAGGCATGCGTATTGGAGTTCCTAAAGAAATAAAGAACAACGAAAATCGAGTCGCTATGACTCCTGCTGGTGTTATTAATTTAGTGAAGTTTGGGCATGTAGTACATATTGAAACAGGGGCTGGTCTTGGATCAGGTTTTAGTGACGCTGATTATGTGGATGCTGGTGCTATCATTGTTGAAAGCGCTTTAGAAACGTGGTCGATGGATATGGTAATGAAAGTTAAAGAACCACTTCGAGAGGAATATCAGTATTTCCGAGAAGGATTGATTTTATTTACATATTTACATTTAGCTCCAGAGCCAGAATTAACAAAGGCATTAATCGAAAACAAAGTAGTTGGAATTGCCTATGAAACGGTCCAACTTTCCAATGGAAGCCTTCCGCTATTAACTCCAATGAGTGAAGTAGCTGGACGAATGGCTACACAGATTGGTGCTCAATTCCTAGAGAAGGTACATGGCGGGAAAGGAATTCTTCTTGCTGGTGTGCCAGGTGTGAATAGAGGAAAAGTAACCATCATTGGTGGTGGAGTTGCAGGAACAAATGCAGCAAAAATGGCGATTGGGCTAGGTGCAAGTGTCACGATTATCGATCTTAGTCCTGATAGACTTCGTCAGCTTGATGATATTTTCGGCAGTGATGTGACGACTCTTATGTCTAACCACTACAATATCGCTGAAGAAGTAAAAAGCTCCGACTTAGTCATTGGTGCTGTGTTAATACCAGGAGCGAAAGCGCCTAAGCTTGTGACAGAAGAAATGATTCAGTCGATGTCACCAGGCTCGGTTGTAGTTGATATTGCCATTGACCAAGGTGGTATTTTTGAAACGACTGACCGTATTACCACACATGATAAGCCAACATACGAAAAGCATGGCGTTGTGCATTATGCTGTAGCAAACATGCCAGGCGCAGTACCACGTACTTCAACGATGGCTTTAACAAATGTAACGGTACCTTATGCACTTCAAATTGCAAACAAGGGCTATAAAAAAGCTTGTCTTGAAAATGAAGCATTATTAAAAGGAATCAATACCCTTGAAGGGTATGTTACATACGAAGCTGTGGCGGAAGCTCATGGATTAGAATATGCAGCTTCTCGTGAACTATTAGAAAAATAGAATACAAGAAAAGCTCCTTGAAAAATATTCAAGGAGCTTTTCTTTATCTTATTATTTGTAATTCTTTTGGAAACTTTGTTAATATCTCAACCCCATTGGAGGTAACAAGAACGTCATCTTCAATTCTGACACCCGCTACTCCAGGAACGTAGATTCCTGGTTCAATCGTAAAGACCATGCCTTCTTCAAGCAGAAGCGAATTCGTTTCAGTGAGAGATGGATATTCATGAACACTTATTCCTAGCCCGTGACCGAGTCGGTGAGGAAAATATTCACCGTAACCGGCGTTTGAAATAATATTTCTTGCAGTAAGGTCGACCGATTGACAAGTGACACCAGGCTTACTAGCTTCGATAGCTGCGGCTTGAGCTTTTAATACGGTATCATAAATGTCTTTTTGCTTGTCACTAATATCACCTAGAGCAACGGTACGAGTAATATCTGAGCAGTATCCGTCAACAATGACTCCTAAATCAAAAAGAACAAGATCGCCTTTTTTCATTTTAGTCAATCCAGGGTTTCCATGAGGAGAAGCTCCATTTTCCCCCGTCAAAACCATGGTAGAAAAAGACATCTCTGAAACACCTTTTTTCTTTAATTCATATTCAATGGCTGCTAATACTTCAAGTTCTGTTTTCCCTTCCGCAATTTCAGAACAACCTACTTCAATTGCGTAATCAGCTAGGGCACATGCCTCGCGAATCGCAGCAATTTCACTTTCGCTTTTTACCATCCGTAATTTGCGGAGCTTTTCCTCTGCAGGAAGAAAGGTGGCTTGTGGAAATAGGGAACGAATAAGCTCGTAGCGCTCCACATTCATATGTTCTTTTTCAATTGCAATTTTTTCTACAGAATTCGTTCGATCGTTACAAAGCTTATGTATCAATGTCCATGGATTTTCAATATCCGTATATCCGATAATATCATAGCCCCAGCCTGCCTTCTTCGCATCTTCCTTCTCCATAGAAGGACAAACAAGGAATGGGTCTCCACTTTGGAAAATACCTACACCTAGTAGTCTTTCATGGGGATCGCTTAAAAATCCACTTACATAAAACACACTGTCAGGGTTAGTTAAAAAGCAAAAGTCAATTTGTTCTTGTTTAAGCCATTCAGCTATTGTGTTCAGTTTACTAGTCACAATTATTCCCCCTTTACTATAAATTTAGAGTAACAACATTACTTTTGAAAGTAAACTTATATTGATAGTACAATATGGGTATAAGGAAATTGAAAAGTCAAAAGGAGTGTGGAGAAATGAAGATTAGCTTTCATGGACATTCAGTTATTTTAGTTGAGGCAAACGGAACGAGAATTCTTTTTGATCCTTTTATTAATGGAAACCCAGCAACCGATTTAAAAGTAGGGGAAGTAAAAGCAGATGTGATAATTGTAACTCATGGACATAATGATCATCTTGGGGATACCGTTGAACTGGCGAAAAAGAATAATGCGCTAGTAATCGGAACAGCAGAAATGGCAGATTATTTAAGTTCAAAAGGGGTAAGAACACACGGATTGCATATCGGAGGAGGATTTAATTTCGAGTTTGGTAGAGTAAAGCTAACCCAGGCATTTCACGGGTCAGGGTACATAAACGAGAAAAATGAAATCGTTTACCTTGGCATGCCTGCCGGTGTCCTTCTAACGATTGACGGAAAGACAATTTACCATGCTGGGGATACAGGACTATTTTCAGATATGAAACTAATTGGAGACCGAAATCAAATTGATGTAGCTTTCCTGCCGATCGGGGACAATTTTACAATGGGACCTGACGATGCTGCTTATGCGGCAGAACTTCTCCAAGCGAAGAAGGTTGTACCCATTCACTTTGATACCTTCCCATTGCTTAAGCAAGATCCACAAGCATTTGTTAACATGCTTCCAACAGGAGTTGGAGTTGTGCTTGAAGTAGGTCAGTCAATAGAATTATAGAAAAAGTAGTCGGTGAATCGTCATAGGCGAATTCATCGACTACTTTTTATTTTTTTGCATACATTTTTACTAATTGGACAAGAAAGGAGATCTAACTATGAAAAAAAATCGATATTTATTTTGTTTGCTATCATGTGGTGTGATGCTCTATTACGGAGTACCACAATTATCAGCGTATAACACAGGCTCGTCAGGTGTGTTCTCCATGGCATGGTTACTATTAGCCATCTTCGTAATCGCTGGAAATTTGTCGGCCATCATGTATACGCCTAAGAAGAAAGCCAGTACTCATGCCCAATTATCAAAAAAACAGGTTCGAAAAAAAGTGCGAGCCTACTAATTACCCATCTGCAAAGAGAAATCAAATTGTAATCAAGCCCCTTCACGCTTTATAATAAAAGGATAAATACCAAACTAATAGAAAATACAGAATTTATAAAGGGTGAAGGTCTTGGCTACAAAACATGAACAAATTCTTCAATATATTGATGAACTACCGATAGGTGAAAAAATTTCAGTAAGGCAAATTGCCAAGGCGCTTAATGTGAGTGAAGGAACAGCGTATCGTGCCATAAAGGATGCAGAGAATAAAGGTTATGTGAGTACCATTGAACGTGTCGGAACGATTCGAATTGAAAGAAAGAAAAAAGAGAATATTGAAAAACTGACATTTGCTGAAGTAGTAAATATTGTTGATGGACAAGTTCTCGGTGGACGTGCGGGTTTACATAAAACGTTAAATAAGTTTGTCATTGGTGCGATGAAGCTTGAACAAATGATGCGTTACACAGGTGCAGGCAATCTACTCATTGTAGGGAACCGGACAAAAGCTCATGAGTATGCGTTGAATGCTGGAGCTGCCGTGCTCATCACTGGTGGATTTGATACGGAGGATGAAGTGAAAAGGTTGGCCGATGATCTCCAGTTGCCAATTATTTCAACTAGCTATGATACCTTCACGGTTGCTGCAATGATTAATCGTGCAATTTACGATCAGTTAATAAAGAAAGAAATTGTACTTGTTGAAGATATTTTAACTTCGATTAACGAGACAATCTATTTAAAAACAACGGATACGATTGAAGATTGGCATGAAAAAAATCGTGAAACAAAGCATAGTCGTTTTCCAGTAGTCGACCACCAAATGAAGGTGCAAGGGATGGTTACTTCAAAGGACGTTATGGGAATTGCAGATACTACAAGCATTGAAAAAATCATGACAAAAAATCCGATGACTGTTACTGGAAAAACGAGTGTTGCCTCCTGTGCCCACTCGATGGTATGGGAAGGAATCGAGGTCCTTCCAGTTGTTGACGACAATAATCGCCTAGAGGGAATCATTAGCAGACAGGATGTACTAAAGGCTCTACAAATGATTCAACGACAGCCTCAAGTCGGAGAAACGATTGATGACATCGTTACAAATCAGCTTGTAGTCACGAAAGGAAAAACAAAGAACGAGGACGTTCTCCGCTGTGAAGTAAGTCCTCAAATGACAAACTCGATTGGGACGATTTCTTATGGTGTGTTCACTACTATTGTGACAGAGGCAGCTAATGGTGTTCTAAGAGGATATAAAAAAGGTGATCTAGTCGTTGAAAATATGACGATATATTTTCTAAAACCAGTTCAAATGGATAGTGTATTAGAAATTTATCCGAAAGTGCTAGAGGTTGGACGTAAATTCGGGAAGGTCGATGTGGAAGTATATAACGAAAATGTATTAGTTGGTAAGGCGATGATGATGTGTCAGCTGATTGATCGACACTAGGAAAAAGGAGTTGTTCTATAAATGAACAACTCCCCTTCTTACATATGCTTTTTTAATTCAGTAGCTTCCTTTGCTGCAAGAGGAAGGAAATACTTATAAGCTTTTACTCCACCCCAAATATTGTATGCTCCAAGGGCGATAAAAATAGCTCCAATGATATACACTACAGTGGATTGAGAAATCATGATACGATTCATTCCAAAGGATGCAATAAATAGTCCTAGAGCAATATTGCTTTTTGCGGAAATCCATTTCTTTTCTGCCGGGCGGTTGGAACGAAAGAATTGGATTTTATAAAAGATATAAAACATAATAGATACTACAATGATAATGACAAAAATAGGCATATCATTCCTCCAAGCTTCGACATTCTTCCATTATTCTACCTTGTATATAAAATAATTTCTACTTTTTCTCTTTTTGTGTTAAAAAGAGAGTATTAGGAAAAAAGGAGATTAGCAATGAAAGATCAAATAATTGAAACGATTAAACAGTACGATACCATTATTATCCATCGACATGTTCGTCCAGATCCGGATGCGTATGGGTCACAAGGGGGACTGGCAGAAGTTTTAAAGGCTTCTTTCCCGGACAAAACGATTTACACAGTTGGACAAGAGGAGCGGTCTTTACAATATTTGAGAAGGCTTGATGAAATAAGTGATGATACATATAATGGGGCTCTAGTTATTGTGACAGATACCGCTAATCAAGAGCGTATTTGTGACCAAAGATACCTCTCTGGAGACAAATTGATCAAAATAGACCATCATCCAAACGAGGATCCATACGGAGATATTGTCTGGGTTGATACGACTTCTAGCTCAACAAGTGAAATGATTTATGAACTTTATTTGTATGGTCAAGAAAAGGGCTTACAAATGTCAGATCAAGCAGCTAGATTATTGTATGCAGGAATTGTTGGAGATACGGGGAGATTTCTTTACCCAAGTACGAATGATCGAACATTCCAATATGCTGGCGAGTTGATAAAATATAATTTCTCTCGTACAGAAGTTTATGACGGAATGTACGAACTACCAATGAATGTTGTTAAGTTGAATGGCTATGTCCTTCAAAATTTTGAAATGAACGAAAATGGTGTTGCATCCATGATCCTTCCAAAGGAACTGCTTGCTAAATACGATGTAAGAGCAGCAGATGCCTCTCTTCTTGTAAGTGCTCTAGGAAGTGTACAAGGAATTAAAGCATGGGCTTTCTTTATTGAGGAAAATGATCAAATTCGGGTTCGCCTTCGTTCAAAAGGTCCGGTTATTAATGGCATTGCAAAGAAATATAAAGGTGGAGGCCATCCTCTCGCAGCTGGAGCCTCCATCTATTCATGGGATGAAGTACCACATGTCATGAAAGATATTGAAGAAGTTTGTAAGTAAAAGAAGGGGTAGGAACTTAGTTTTGTTCCTACCCTAATTATTGGCTAATTGCATCTCAAGTTGAATGGATAAAGTAGTATAAAACACAATTTCCTTTACTTTTAATTGGTATCTTTTATCATTTATCTTGTGTGTTCGATTTTCAATGACCTTTTTAACCCAATCACTACTTTTATAAGCAGTATCTATATCCATCTTTAATAATGGATTGATATCCTCTTTAATGGCTTCTTCCACCTCATAAATGCTAAAGGAATCTAATTCGTATTTTTGATTCACTATAATTTTAATTTTAATATCTTGGACGATGAGAAGTTCTTCGTTTTTCTTATTTAGTTCACGGTAATCATTTTGCCAAATATTCTTTTCTTTTTCTAAATCCTTTATACGTTCTTCTTGCTGTTTCAGCTCTTTTGAGTAGGTTTCTTGCCAATCTCCGTAAATATAAAGAAATACACACCAACTGATTACTCCACCTAACGCCATTCCTGCAATAAACTGCTGGACAGCACGAAGTCGGTAGAAAGGCGGGATTCTCATATTAAATATGCTCCT
Organism: Robertmurraya sp.; assembly: GCF_036676585.1. Lineage (NCBI taxonomy): Bacteria > Bacillati > Bacillota > Bacilli > Caryophanales > Bacillaceae > Robertmurraya > Robertmurraya sp. The sequence goes on along the minus strand of NZ_JAKFCQ010000025.1, from coordinate 136,316 downwards.
GAGTTAACCAGTTAATGATCGTTGCTCCCGTTTGTGCACCACCCATAGCAGTAAGAATGAGCAGGAATTGTTTAAAGATATCCTTCGTACCTCCATCTAAGAAACCTTTTTCAAAGCTATAAACCGTGTCAAATGTTCCGCCTATCGCAGCAATAATTGCCCAAATCCGTATCGAAGTAGATATTCGGTAAATTTCCGTTAGCATTGGTTTTCCGGTCAAGAATGCAGATAGCCCACCGATGAGTGCCCCGCCTAATAAAACACCTAGAGCTATAAAATAGGCATCTATTAAAATCGATATATACGGTTGTTCGCTCACAACAATCATCCTCACAATATATAAGTATTGATACATCATATGGACAAACTTAAAAAAATATGAGCTATCATGAAGCGAACATATTTTCTTTTTTTCGTCTATGCCCATATAATAAAAGAAGAATGAAGCAGTTAGGGTGTGATATATATGTCTTTTGTTCACCTTCAAGTGCAAAGTGCGTTTAGTTTATTATCAAGCACAGCTTCCGTTGAACAATTGGTAAAGGGAGCAAAAGAAAAGGGATTTACGATGCTCGCATTAACTGATTATAATGTCATGCATGGTGCAGTTACCTTTTATAAGCAATGCTTAAAGCATGAGATGAAACCGATCATTGGGCTTACAGTGGATGTTCAAAGTGAAATAATTTCCAATAGGGCGTACCCGCTTGTACTTTTAGCAAAAAATCAAGTGGGTTTCCAAAACTTAATGAAAATTTCTAGTGTTGTACAAACGAAGTCAAAGGAAGGTATTCCATTAAAATGGCTTAGACATTACGCAACGGGATTATTTGCGATTTCTCCTGGCCGTGAGGGAGAAATCGAATCGTATTTAATAGAGAATAACGAAGAACAAGCAGAAAAATGTGTGGAGTTATATAAACATATATTTGGAGAAGATAGCTTTTATCTGTCCTTACAAAATCATAACGTTCCTGCTGAAACAAGTCTTTTAAACAAAGTGGTTGCTCTAGGGAACTCTCATTCGGTACCAACAGTCGTTACAAATAATGTTAGATATTTACAACAATCTGATTCATTTGCCCATGAGTGTTTGTTAGCCATAAAGAATGGGGAGAAGTTACAGGATGATGACAGGGAACGTTTGGAGACAGACCAATATTATTTAAAAACGAGCTCAGAGATGGTTGAACTTTTTACAGATTTCCCTGAAGCGTTAGAAAATACTTGGCGAATTGCTGAAGAATGTAATGTTATGGTTGAGCTACATAAGCAAAAGCTTCCTAAGTACCCAACACCAGAGGGTGAAACCGCAGAAGGATTGTTAGAAAAGCTTTGCATGAAAGGACTTACTGAAAGGTACAGCCATGTAACCGATTCACACACAGATCGGTTACGATACGAATTAAGCGTAATAAAGAAAATGAAATTTGCTGATTACTTTTTAATTGTTTGGGATTTTATGAGGTTTTCACGTGATCAGGATATATTAACGGGTCCAGGTAGAGGTTCGGCAGCAGGATCATTGGTGTCATATGTGTTGTACATTACGGATGTAGACCCGTTAAAATACGATTTGTTATTTGAAAGGTTTTTAAATCCAGAACGTATCACAATGCCTGATATCGATATCGATTTTCCAGATCATCGCCGCGATGAGGTGATAGAGTATGTTGCTAACAAGTACGGAGAAGCACATGTGGCTCAAATCGTTACTTTTGGTACGTTGGCAGCGAAAGCGGCCCTTCGTGATGTTGGAAGAGCCTTTGGATTGAATACAAAGGAGCTTGAAGGTCTGTCAAGAACGGTACCTTCGCAACTGGGAATTTCATTAAAAGACGCCTACGCTCAGTCGGAAAGGCTCCGTGCATTTGTCAATGAATCTTCTACAAACCAAAGACTGTTTGAGACAGCAGTAAAGTTAGAGGGGCTTCCAAGGCACACTTCCACCCATGCAGCTGGGGTAGTCATTTCTGAAGAACCTCTAGTTAACACGGTCCCCATAAGTGAGGGCAGTCAATCTGTATATCTAACTCAGTATGCGATGGATGATCTGGAAGAGGTTGGACTATTAAAAATGGATTTTCTGGGCTTAAGGAATTTAACTCTCATAGAATCTATTATTGATGTGATAAAAAAGAGAGCAAGGATCAATCTCGATATAAAAACGATCCCTTTGGATGATCAGGATACGTATTCCATGTTAAGCCGTGGAGAAACGACGGGTGTGTTTCAATTAGAGTCTGAAGGGATGAGAAACGTATTAAAACGGTTAAAGCCAACAAATTTTGAAGATATAGTTGCGGTAAATGCTTTATATCGTCCCGGACCTATGGAAAATATTCCGATGTTTATTGATAGAAAGCATGGGAAAGAACATATCTCATATTTGCATGAAGATTTAAAGCCAATTCTTGAAAATACGTATGGAATCATCGTGTATCAAGAACAAATCATGCAAATTGCTTCAACGATGGCGGGCTTTAGCTTAGGTGAGGCTGACTTATTGAGGAGAGCGGTTGGAAAAAAGAAAAAAGAAATTCTTGATAAAGAAAGACAGCATTTCGTTGAAGGAGCAATCACAAAAGGGTATGAGACAAGCATTGCCAATGAGGTATATGATCTTATCGTAAAATTTGCAAACTATGGATTTAACAGGAGCCATGCGGTTGCATATAGTGTAATTGCGTATCAACTTGCATACCTAAAAGCGAAATATCCTGTGTATTTTATGGCGGCCTTATTATCCTCAAGTATAGGGAATGAATCAAAAATTGCTCAATATATAAAAGAATGTCGAGAAATGGGTATTCAAATTTTGCCGCCATCCATTAACAAAAGCGGCTATACCTTCTTAGTGGAAAATCATGCGATTCGATATAGTCTTACAGCCATAAAGGGGATAGGTGTTGCTGCTTTAAAAGGCTTGTTCACTGCTAGAAAGAGCAAGAAATTTACGGACCTCTTTGATTTTTGTATTCGAGTGTCAGCTAAATCGGTGAACCGCAAGGCATTAGAATCGCTCATCCATTCCGGTAGCTTTGATGAATTCGGAGAAGACCGTGCCGTACTGTTGGCTAGCCTTGACGTTGCTTTAGATCATGCACAGTTGGTAAATCCGGATGACGCTCAGCAAGGGGATTTATTTTCAGATGATGAATTTTTCCTGAAACCAAAGTATGTAAACGTTGATCCGATAAGAGCTGAAGATAAACTAAGACAGGAAAAAGAGGCACTAGGCTTATATCTTTCGGACCATCCCGTTTCGATCTATGAGAGAGAAGCAAAGTTGGAACAAGCAATGGCGATTTCCACCATTTCGAACGAAGGAAGAAATGTAAGGGTTTTGGTCTATATTACTGAAATGAAGAAAATCCGTACAAAAAAGGGAGAAACCATGGCTTTCTTGACTGTATCGGATCAAAGTGGTGATATGGAGGCGGTTGTGTTTCCTACTGTTCTTAAAAGATATTCGATTCTCTTACAACAAGGAAATATTGTGATTTTTGACGGGAAGATCGAAGAACGAAATGGAGGAAAGCAACTCATTATATCATCGGCCAAGGAAGTAGTTAAAAACGAAGAAGCGGTGGAAGGTAAAAACGTACTATACCTAAAAATACAAAAGCATCAAGAACAAGGTGAATTCTTGCACACATTAAAGAAATTGTTAAACAGATATAGTGGAGGAACACCTGTTATTCTTTACTACGAAGAAACTAGGAAAAGTATCAGGCTTGGTAAAGAGGATTATGTACAACCCACAACGGTACTCTTAAGTGAAATCCAATCGCTCCTAGGTTCAGATAATGTCATTTTGAAATAATTAGCCTTTACATCCTTTTGTATTATGTTATATTGTTGTATTGTTGTAAGTATACGTGGTCTGACCACTAAATGGGGATGGAGAAAAGAAAGTTATTTTAACTAAGGGGTGGAATGCATTTTGACTTTACGTGAAGAAGCATTACATATGCACAGAGTAAACAAGGGTAAGCTCGAGTCAAAATCAAAAGTTCAAGTTAGGAATGCAAATGATCTAAGCCTTGCCTATTCGCCAGGAGTGGCCGAGCCTTGTAAAGAAATTTATGACAAGCCTGAAACGGTCTATGATTATACGATGAAAGGGAATATGGTTGCTGTTGTTTCTGATGGAACAGCTGTCCTTGGACTAGGAAACATCGGTCCAGAAGCGGCACTTCCGGTAATGGAAGGAAAGGCTGTTTTGTTCAAAAGCTTTGCAGGAGTTGATGCATTTCCAATCTGCTTAGGTACAACCGACGTCGAAAAAATTATTGAGACCGTCAAGTTATTAGAACCAACATTCGGGGGAATAAACCTTGAAGACATTGCTGCTCCTAATTGCTTTGTGATTGAGGAGAGGCTAAAAAAGGAAACAAATATACCTGTATTTCATGATGATCAGCACGGTACAGCAATCGTTACAGTTGCTGGCTTAGTGAATGCGTTAAAGCTAGTTGGCAAATCGATGAATGAAATCAAAGTTGTAGCTAACGGAGCTGGTGCAGCAGGGATTGCTATTATGAAACTTCTATATACCTATGGTGTACGGGATATTATTATGTGTGACACTAAAGGGGCTATATATGAAGGTAGACCGTTTGGAATGAACGACATTAAAAATGAAATAGCTAAATATACAAATCGTAATCAAGAAACAGGTAGTCTTGCAGACGCATTAAAAGGGGCAGATGTGTTTATTGGAGTATCCGTTGCTGGTGCTTTAACGGGTGAAATGATTCAAACAATGAATGAGGATCCAATTATTTTCGCTATGGCGAATCCAACACCGGAAATCATGCCTGAAGAAGCAAAAAAAGCTGGGGCGAAGGTTATCGGAACAGGACGTTCTGACTTCCCAAACCAAGTAAATAATGTACTAGCTTTCCCTGGAATCTTCAGAGGTGCTTTAGACGTAAGAGCCACTCATATAAATGAAAAAATGAAGGTGGCAGCGGTAGAAGCAATTGCTAGTCTTGTTACAGAAGATGAGCTAAGCGCTGATTACGTTATTCCGGCACCATTTGATTCGAGAGTAGCGCCTGAGGTAGCAGCAGCAGTTGCGAAGGCAGCTATGGAAACAGGTGTAGCCAGAATGAAGGTTGACCCGCTGGAGATTAAGGCGAGAACTAGCCAGCTTTCCGTTATTGGAAAGAGCGAGTGATCTTAAAGTGAGTATTGAACCAGTGGAACGAGGCTCAAAGGTTTATCTAGAAATTGTTAAACAGCTTCGCAATATGATTGAACAAGATGGCTTAACACCGGGTGATAAAATTCCATCAGAGCGAGAACTTTGTGAGCGTCTTAATGTAGGACGCTCCTCTGTTCGTGAGGCTTTAAGAGCTTTAGAGCTTTTAGGACTTATTGAGACCCGTCGAGGAGAAGGTACCTTTATAAGAGATTTTCGCAGTAACCAGCTTGTGCAGCTTCTTGGTACATTTGTGCTTCAAGATACAAAAGCAAAACAAGATGTGATTGAAACGAAATATTTAATCGAATTAGATTGTTTAAGACTTATTCTCCGAAGAAATAATGAAAAGCAACTAGAACATTTAAAAGATTGGATCGAAACTTGTGAGTTTACAGACGATCAATTTTTTATAAAAATTGTTGAGCTAGCAGATAATCATCTATTCTATCGTATTTGGTCGATATTAAATGATTATTACGATGCACTAAAGCTTCCGAAGATGGAGAGAAAGGATCCGTTCTACTCCGCAATCGTTCAAGCCTTACTAGGTGGAAATGAGGCGGATGTTCTTCGGGCCTACTATTCACTACGAAAACTGTCGAATGACTAACGACAAATATCTGCAGAATTTTCTGTGACATTATACTAACATGATAAAAAGAACTAGACGAGCCTTCGAATAATAAGGCATTATTTTTCGTTATAGTGGTCTGACCACTGAGATTATTAGAAATATATGGGGAGGTTTAAGCTTGCCGATTAAAGACTTATTTACAAAATCAAAGAAGAAAAAATATGCAACAATACCAACCGAAGCTGCAAAGCAAGATGTCCCAGAAGGGATAATGACCAAGTGTCCAAGCTGTAAGAAAATCATGTATTCCAAGGAGCTAATGAAGAATCTTAAGGTTTGTGCTCACTGTGGATACCATCACCCGATGAATTCAAAAGAGAGGCTGAATAGCTTCGTTGACGAAGGAAGCTTCGTTGAGCTTGATCGATATATGATTTCTGAGAACCCGCTTGGATTCCCCGATTATATAGAAAAGCTTGAAAAAGATCGTCAGAAAACAAATTTAAATGAAGCTGTTGTTACAGGTGTGTGTAAGGTGGAAGGAAATGACGCGGTTGTTGCCGTGATGGATTCTACTTTTAGAATGGGAAGCATGGGCTCTGTAGTTGGTGAGAAGATTACGAGAGCGATTGAAAAAGCAGGTGAGCTATCGATTCCATTCATCATTTTTACTGCATCAGGTGGAGCAAGGATGCAAGAGGGAGTATTGAGCTTAATGCAGATGGCCAAAACGAGTGTTGCGCTTAAAAAGTTTAGCGACGAAGGGAATCTCATCATATCGATCATGACACACCCAACTACAGGTGGAGTTTCTGCTAGCTTTGCTTCTCTTGGTGACTATAATTTCGCTGAACCAGGTGCTTTAATTGGATTTGCGGGAAGAAGAATTATTGAACAAACCATCAGAGAAGAGCTTCCTGAGGATTTTCAAACAGCAGAATTTCTTTTAAAGCATGGTCAGCTAGATGCGGTTATTTCCAGAGGTGACTTGAGGGAGAAAATTTCAACATTGCTTGATATTCATACGCCTGGAGGTGAAATAGAATGGTTGGAGAACTAGAATTCGAAAAACCAGTCGTTGAGCTGAAAAAGAAAATTGCAGAATTAAAAGAATTTACTGCGAGTGCTGACGTGGATTTGTCAGATGAAATTGAAAAGCTTGAGGCAAGACTTCAAAAGCTTGAAAAAGATATTTATAACAATATGAAGCCATGGGATAGAGTGCAAATTGCGAGACATCCTGCAAGGCCAACTACTCTTGACTATTTATCCATTATCTTTTCTGATTTCATTGAATGTCATGGGGACCGCTTTTTTGGAGATGACGAAGCCATTGTAGCAGGAGTAGCAAAATTCCAAGGGTTGCCTGTTACTATTATTGGTCATCAGCGAGGGAAAGATACGAAGGAAAATATCCGCAGAAATTTTGGCATGCCACATCCTGAAGGGTACCGTAAAGCATTGAGACTTATGAAGCAAGCGGAGAAATTCAATCGTCCGATCATTTGCTTTATAGATACAAAGGGGGCGTATCCTGGGAAAGCTGCGGAAGAAAGAGGTCAGAGCGAAGCGATTGCGAGAAACCTTTTTGAAATGGCAAGCTTAACCGTACCTATTGTTTGTATTGTCATTGGAGAAGGTGGAAGTGGTGGAGCTCTAGCTCTTGGTGTGGGTGATCATATCCATATGCTTGAAAACTCAACGTATTCAGTGATTTCCCCTGAAGGAGCTGCAGCTATTCTGTGGAAGGATGCCTCTCTTGCGAAACAAGCAGCGGAAACGATGAAAATCACTGCACCAGACTTAAAGGAACTTGGAGTAATTGATGAAATTATTTCTGAGGTTCGAGGTGGAGCACATAAAGACGTAAATGCTCAAGCCGAAAGCATTAGGGAGACGATCCAAAAGTCTTTAAAGCAGTTGTTACAACTAAATGAAGATGAACTACTTGCATTAAGATATGAAAAATACAAGAACATGGGTAAATATACATTTTTGCACGAATATATAGGTGTAAATGGATGAGTGTGTTTCGACACACTCTTTCTTATTTTTTAAGCGAGAATTCCAATTAAATGACAGTAAAAATAGAATTATGAACTTTTTTAGAAAAAAACGAGCGTATTAAGCGCTTTCAATAAAAAAACTATTTCGTCTATTGATTTTATGTTTATGATAGAGTTGAGAACATTGTTTCTTCATGGTATTTTAGAAATATTCCCGGGTATTCTGTAAATAATAGTAGTGCATCACATGTCGTATTATTCATCTTCTAACTATACATAATACTTCAACAATCCAATACAGAGGTGATTTGCATTGAAAAGAATCGGTGTGTTAACAAGTGGTGGAGATTCACCAGGTATGAACGCAGCTGTACGTGCGGTCGTTCGTAAGGCAATTTTTCATGATATGGAAGTCTATGGTGTATATAATGGCTACTCAGGCTTAATTAACGGAAATATCAAGAAATTAGAGCTAGGTTCTGTTGGTGATATTATTCATCGTGGAGGAACCATGCTTTATTCTGCTCGTTGTGAGGAGTTTAAAACAAAAGAAGGTCAGCAAAAAGGAATTGAGCAATTAAAGAAATTTGGTATTGAAGGCTTAGTTGTCGTTGGTGGCGATGGTTCCTACAGAGGTGCAAAAGCATTAACAGAGCAAGGTTTCCCTTGTATTGGTGTGCCAGGAACAATTGATAATGATATACCAGGTACAGATTATACAATTGGATTTGATACTGCTCTAAATACAGTTATTGATGCAGTTGACAAAATTCGTGATACGGCGACATCGCATGATCGAGCTTTTATCATTGAAGTTATGGGTCGAGATGCAGGCGATATTGCTCTTTGGGCTGGTTTAGCAGGAGGAGCCGAAACAATCATTATTCCAGAAGTTGGGTATGACATGGATGAGATTGCAGCTCGTTTGAGAAGTGGTCATGAGCGTGGCAAAAAACACAGTATCATCATTGTTGCTGAGGGTGTTTGTAGCGGTAATGAATTCAGTAAGAAAATCAAGGATGCAACCGACCTTGACACTCGTGTGTCTGTATTAGGACATATTCAACGTGGTGGGTCTCCTACTGCAGCAGATAGAGTACTTGCTAGTCGTCTAGGGGCATTTGCAGTTGAGTTATTGTTACAAGGCAAGGGTGGAAGAGCAGTAGGTATTGAAAAGAATGAGCTCGTTGACCACGATATCATTGAAATTCTAACTAGAAAGCATACGGTAAATCAAAGTATGTTCAACTTGTCAAAAGAGCTATCCATTTAACGTTTTTAAAATATTAGGAGGTCCAAAAGTGTATGCGTAAAACGAAAATTGTTTGTACTATAGGCCCAGCAAGTGAAAGCGTAGAAAAATTAACACAGTTGATTGAGGCTGGGATGAATGTTGCTCGTCTAAACTTCTCTCACGGTGACCATGAAGAACACGGTGCTCGTATTAGAAATATCCGTGAAGCTGCAAAGAAAACAGGAAAAACGGTTGCTATTCTTTTAGATACAAAAGGTCCAGAAATTCGTACAAATAATATGGTAGATGGTGCAATTGAGTTAGTTGCAGGAAACCATGTGATTGTTTCTATGACTGAGGTAGAAGGAACGGTCGATAAATTCTCGATTACATATCCTGGATTAATTGATGATGTACACGAAGGATCAAAAATTTTACTAGATGACGGTTTAATTGGCTTGGAAGTAACTAAGATTGACCGTAATGCTGGAGAAATTTATACGAAAATTTTAAATACGGGAACACTTAAAAATAAAAAAGGTGTAAACGTACCAGGTGTTTCTGTAAATCTGCCAGGTATAACAGAAAAGGATGCAAACGATATTATTTTTGGTATCGAGCAAGGAATTGATTTTATTGCTGCTTCCTTTGTACGTCGTGCATCAGATGTATTAGAAATTCGCCGTTTATTAGAGGAACATAATGCAACACATATCCACATTATTCCTAAAATTGAAAATCAAGAAGGTGTTGATAAAATCGACGAAATTCTTGAAATCTCTGACGGGTTAATGGTTGCACGTGGTGACCTTGGAGTAGAAATTCCTGCAGAAGAGGTACCTCTTGTTCAAAAAAGCTTAATTAAAAAATGTAACGCACAAGGGAAGCCAGTTATTACGGCTACTCAAATGCTTGATTCTATGCAACGTAACCCTCGTCCAACAAGAGCGGAAGCAAGTGACGTAGCAAATGCTATCTTTGATGGAACAGACGCTATTATGCTTTCAGGGGAAACTGCTGCTGGTGTGTATCCTGTAGAAGCGGTTCAAACAATGCATAATATTGCATCTCGTGCAGAATCTGCATTAGATCATAAAGAAATCTTATCTAACCGTAGCAAAGACAATGAACATAATATTACAGATGCAATTGGACAATCTGTTGCACACACAGCATTAAATCTGGGTGCTAATGCGATCATTGCTCCTACGGAAAGTGGTCATACGGCTAGAATGATCTCCAAATACCGTCCAAAAGCTCCAATCGTGGCTGTTACATCTGATGACGGTGTATCTCGTCGCTTATCACTAGCTTGGGGTGTGTATCCTCAAATCGGAAAACAAGCCACTACTACTGATGAAATGCTTGATACAGCAGTAGAGGAAAGCTTAAACAGTGGTATCGTTTCTCGCGGAGATTTAGTAGTAATTACTGCTGGAGCGGTAAATGTTAAAGGTACAACAAACTTAATGAAAATCCATGTTGTTGGTGACGTAGTATTAAAAGCTCAAGGAATTGGAAGAAAAACAGCTTTTGGTAAAGTTGTGATTGCTAACTCAGCGAAAGAAGCATTAGAAAAAGTAACAGAAGGTTCTATCCTTGTTACGATTGGCTCAGATGCTGATATGGTTCCAGCAATTGAGAAATGCCGTGCGTTAGTTACGGAAGAAGGTGGCTTAACAAGCCATGCTGCAGTAGTAGGACTTAGCCTTGGAATTCCAGTAATTGTAGGCGCTGAAGGTGCAACTGCTAGCTTAAAGGATGGACAAGAAATTACAATTGACGCTTCACATGGTGTCATTTATAACGGTCACGCAAGCGTTCTGTAAAAGAAAAGAAGAGAAGAAGTAGCCTAATAGCTGCTTCTTTTTTGCTGTTTGTAAGGAATACACATATAATTAAAGGACAACTAGGAGGCGATTATTTTGCGTTATATCGTTTTACTTTTAATTATTATACCGGCAGCAGAAATCGGTCTTTTGCTATTATCAGGTAAAACCATTGGTATCTGGACCACCATAACCCTTATCATTCTAACCGGCTTGCTTGGTGCCTACCTAGCAAAGCAACAAGGACTAGACACGATTAGAAAGGCTCAACATCTCCTACAATCAGGTCAAATGCCTGGCGATGTACTATTGGACGGAGTTTGTATTATTATAGGAGGTACGCTCCTATTAACTCCAGGTTTTATAACGGATGCAACGGGTTTCCTATTACTAGCACCTCCAACAAGAAAATTCTTCAAAATCATACTCAGCAAAGCATTCCAAAATTGGATGAATAAAGGAAGAATTAAGATTATTAAATAAGAAAAGTCCATTCTCAGGAGAATGGACTTTTATGCTTCTTTCCCCTTAATAAAGGACCAAACATCTTTAAATACATTTGCTCGGTGCAGGGTTGTGATGATGACTAGGGTAACAGGTCCTGCAATTAGCCCTAAAAAGCCAATTAATTTAAACCCAACAAATAACGCAATTAATGTTGCAAGAGGATCAAGACCTATGTTTGAAGATAATACTTTTGGCTCCATGACCTGTCGTTGGACAAGCACAATGATATATAAAACTCCTAAACCAATTGCTATACTCATCTCTCCAGCAATTGCCTCATAAATAATCCACGGAACAAACACAGCACCTGTTCCTAAGTAAGGAATAATATCGACTAATCCTGTTACAAGTGCGATGGTAATCGCATAATCTACACGTAATATCAAAAGCCCAATAAGGATGATCACAGTTGTAATAGAAATTAAAGTTAGTTGAGCTTTTATAAAGCCGAATAGTGCTTTTTTTAAGTCTTCAAGTACCCTCTTTGTGCTACTTTTTGCACGGTTTGGAATGATCTTATTGCTAAACCGTGACAGGCGATACCAATCTTTACTAATGAAAAAAGTTGCCAACAAGGAGAATATGACTACGGTTGCAGCATTTGGAAACCAAGATAGGATATTAGGAATATTTCCAAAGAAGCTTTGTACAAAATCTCCAATCGTAGATCCAATTGTTCTTCCTACATTTTGTATATTAGTTAAGATAGTGTCCTGCTGACCAGTATCTAATGAATTAAATAAGCTTGTTAATTGGTTATAGAGAGGAATAATCTGACCAGCGATAAAGTCCTCAATAAAATTAATAAGAGTATCTAAATGTCTTGGAACGACATCAGCTAAATAGTCTGCACCAGACACAATTTCTGCAATTAATAGAGTAATGAATCCTGCAAATAAAGCAAAAATAAAGATAATCCCTATTAAAACAGCAAGTGCTCTAGGTAACCGACCTTTGCTTTCTAAAAAATTTACAAATGGATTTAGCATAAAAGCAATTAAAAGGCCGATGATAAAAGGGTATGTAACCTTTGAAATTTGGATTAGGATAAAAGCGGATAAAAGTACACTAACAATTACGATCATAAAGCGCATAGTTCTAAATAAATAGGTGAGATTCAGATTAATCGTCCTCCTAATAGTAGAATGAATGGTAGACTTGCTTACTCTTTATTTTACCTACGTATGAAGATTATGGAAAGTTTTGTTTATGGAGAATAATGTTTTACTTATTTTTCGACAAATCTAGTGACTTTTCAGCAAGGAGGTTCGATTGTTTATTTGCTGAGTTTTCCTATGGTAAAATAACGTCTATATGAAGGAGGCCTTGAGATTGCTAACACAAGCTAGCTTATTTTTGCTCATTTTATTACTAATTGGTTTGATCGCAAAAAACCAATCTTTAATAATTGCCGTTGGGGTACTATTGTTACTTAAAATAATTGGTGTGGATTCAAAAATATTTTCTTATATTCAATCAAAAGGAATTAACTGGGGAGTAACGGTAATCACTTTCGCCGTATTAGCTCCTATTGCAAGTGGTGAAATAGGTTTTAAAGACCTAACGGCTGCCTTTAAATCGCCATATGCATGGATTGCTTTAATATCTGGGATGGCGGTAGCGTTAATAGCCAAAGGTGGCATAACACTTTTAGCAAAGGATCCCCACATTACCACCGCTCTTGTGCTGGGAACGATCTTAGCTGTTTCTCTTTTTAAGGGTGTAGCTGTAGGACCTTTAATTGGTGCGGGTATCGCGTATTTAGCAATGAAATTTTTTGAACTCTTCTAAAAGGTGATAAGTATTATGAATTACTAGGCTTAAGTTTTTCTAATAAAATATTAATTTTTTCACATTTTAGGCGGTTTTCGTTCACAAATGTCAGATAATTGTTTATAATAGGACTTGTAAGCGCATCCTTTTTATGGGTGTGAAAAAATTTATAGTCTTATAGTTATCTATAATGTTAATATTTTAATAACTCAGAGAGTTTAGAAGGGTTAGCGAATCACTTTGTAAAGGAGAGGGTCAATATGACAGCAACACGTGGTCTTGAAGGGGTAGTAGCTACGACTTCCTCTGTAAGTTCAATCATTGATGATACACTAACATACGTAGGGTACGATATTGATGATTTAGCAGAGAATGCCAGCTTTGAAGAAGTAATCTATCTTCTTTGGCATAGAAGACTTCCTACACAGCAAGAACTAGCAGAGTTAAAAAGCCAATTGTCGGTAAATGCAGAGCTACCAAAACAAGTGCTTGAGCATTTTAAGTTATATCCAATTAATGAAGTACACCCAATGGCTGCACTTCGAACGGCTGTTTCGCTATTAGGCTTGTATGATGAAGAAAGCGATGTAATGGAAGAGCAAGCAAACTATCGCAAGGCAGTTCGTCTTCAAGCTAAGATGCCTGCAATTGTGACAGCATTTGCGCGTATTCGAAAAGGGTTGGAGCCAATTCCACCTAGAACAGACTTAAGCTTTGCAGCTAATTTCCTTTATATGCTTTCAGGAAAAGAGCCAGAGCCAATTGCAGTGGAAGCCTTTAACAAGGCACTTGTCCTTCATGCAGATCATGAATTAAATGCATCTACATTCACAGCACGTGTATGTGTAGCAACTTTATCGGATGTATACTCTGGTGTAACATCAGCTATTGGAGCATTAAAAGGTCCTTTACATGGTGGAGCAAATGAAGCTGTAATGAAGATGTTAACTGAGATTGGAACCTTAGAGAATGTTGATACTTATGTTCGTGGCAAATTAGCGAACAAGGAAAAAATCATGGGCTTTGGTCACCGTGTCTACAGAAAAGGAGACCCTCGTGCAAAACACTTAAAGCTTATGGCAGAGAAACTTACTAACTTAACAGGCGAACCACATTGGTTTGAAATGTCTACAAAAATTGAAAACATTGTAACCGGTGAAAAGAATCTTCCACCAAATGTAGACTTCTACTCTGCTTCTGTATATCATAGCTTAGGAATTGACCACGATTTATTTACTCCAATCTTTGCAGTAAGCCGCGTTTCGGGTTGGTTAGCTCATATTCTTGAACAATATGAAAATAATCGATTGATTCGTCCAAGAGCAGATTATACTGGTCCTGGAATGCAAAAATATGTAGCGGTTGAGCAAAGAGGATAAAATTAAATAGAATACAGCATTTTACTTTTAGCTAAAATATTGCTGTAATAGAGAGGAGAGGTTAGAGGCATTTGGCTCTAACCTTTGATTCTGATGATGCCCGCTATGGATAGAAATCTTTTATACATATTGATTGACCTTAAGTGGAGCACATCTTGTTAGACAAAATGGAGGGAGAATTATACTATGCAAGGTGAAAAAATTACTGTAACAAATGGAGTTTTAAATGTACCAAATCATCCAGTAGTACCTTTTATTGAAGGAGACGGCACGGGACCTGATATTTGGGCTGCAGCTTCTAGAGTGCTAGATGCTGCTGTTGAAAAAGCTTATAACGGTGAAAAGAAGATTGTATGGAAAGAAGTACTTGCAGGTGAAAAAGCGTTCAATCAAACTGGAGAATGGCTACCAAACGAAACGTTAGAGTTAATTAACGAATATTTGATCGCTATTAAAGGGCCTTTAACAACACCAATTGGTGGCGGAATTCGTTCACTGAATGTTGCTCTTCGCCAAGAGCTTGATTTATATGTATGTTTACGTCCAGTTCGCTGGTTTGAAGGAGTTCCTTCTCCAGTTAAACGTCCACAAGATACGGATATGGTAATCTTCCGTGAAAATACGGAAGACATTTACGCTGGTATTGAGTATGCAAAAGGTTCGGATGACGTGAAAAAGCTTATTTCTTTCCTTCAGAATGAAATGGGAGTAAATAAAATCCGCTTCCCAGAAACATCAGGACTTGGGATCAAGCCAGTGTCTGAAGAAGGAACTGCTCGTCTAGTTCGTGCTGCAATTGAGTATGCGATCAAAGAGGGACGTAAATCTCTAACTCTTGTTCATAAAGGTAACATCATGAAATTCACTGAAGGTGCGTTTAAAAACTGGGGTTATGAGCTTGTTGAGAGAGAATTCGGCGATAAAGTGTTCACATGGGCACAATATGACCGTATTAAAGATGAACAAGGCACAGAGGCAGCAAATCAAGCTCAAGCAGATGCAGAAGCTCAAGGGAAAATCATCGTGAAGGATGCAATTGCAGATATTTTCCTTCAACAAATTCTAACTCGCCCACGTGAGTTTGATGTAGTTGCTACAATGAACCTTAACGGAGACTATATTTCTGATGCACTTGCTGCACAAGTAGGTGGAATTGGAATTGCTCCTGGCGCAAACATCAACTATGTAACAGGTCATGCTATTTTTGAAGCTACACACGGTACAGCACCAAAGTATGCTGGATTAGATAAAGTAAATCCTTCATCTGTTATTCTTTCTGGTGTATTAATGCTTGAACACCTAGGCTGGAATGAAGCAGCGAAGTTAATCATCGATTCAATGGAGAAGTCAATCGCTTCTAAAGTGGTTACTTACGACTTTGCTCGTTTGATGGACGGAGCAACAGAAGTGAAGTGCTCAGAATTTGGAGATGTGCTTATTAAGAACATGGGATAATTTTGTTCTAGAGGCTGTTCTTTCTAGAACAGCCTTTTTATAATTGTTTACCTTTATGAAAAGTGACTTAGGGCAATGACTTTTAAAATGTAGGGGGAAAAGGTTATGTCAATGAAGCGTAAAAAGATCTCGGTAATTGGTGGGGGCTTTACTGGAGCTACAACAGCTTTTCTACTTGCACAAAAAGAACTTGGAGATGTCGTTTTGCTGGATATACCTCAAATGGAAAATCCAACAAAGGGAAAGGCTCTAGATATGCTTGAAGCAAGTCCGGTTCAAGGGTTTGATGCAAATATTACAGGTACAGCAGATTATGCAGATACAAAGGATTCTGATATTGTTGTTATCACCGCTGGAATTGCGAGAAAACCAGGAATGAGTCGCGATGATCTCGTTCAAACCAATCAAAAGGTTATGAAAGCTGTTGCTTCTGAAGTAGCTAAGTACTCACCAAACTGTACGATTATCGTTTTGACAAATCCAGTGGATGCGATGACATATACTGTTTTCCAAGAAACTGGTTTCCCGAAAAATCGTGTCATTGGTCAATCAGGCGTTCTAGATACTGCACGCTTCCGTACATTTGTGGCCCAAGAGTTAAACTTATCTGTTAAAGACATAACTGGCTTTGTACTAGGTGGCCACGGTGACGATATGGTTCCTCTTGTTCGATACTCATATGCTGGTGGTATTCCACTTGAGACATTACTTCCGAAGGAACGCTTAGAGGCTATTGTTGAACGTACGAGAAAAGGTGGAGGAGAGATTGTTAATCTATTAGGAAATGGAAGTGCTTACTATGCACCTGCTGCTTCTCTAGTAGAAATGTGTGAAGCAATTTTAAAAGATCAGCGTCGTGTTCTCCCATCTATTGCTTACCTTGAGGGTGAATATGGATATAAAGGTATTTACCTTGGGGTACCAACGATCCTTGGAGCTAACGGAATAGAACAAGTAATTGAGCTTGAGTTAACTGATGAAGAAAAGAGTGCTTTAGATAAATCAGCAGCTGCTGTACGAAATGTTATGGACGTTTTAGTATAATAAAATCGAAAATTCGGGGGTTTTCCCCCGAATTTTTTGTTCTTCTATGCTTTTGCTATAATAAATGTATAAGATTCGATATGAGAACGATTTCATTTATTGGAGGTATCGTCACCATGTTGTTAGGTAAAAAGAGAAAAATGGGCCGGAAAATTAATGAAATTTCTAGAGGAGAAAAACTTTCCCTGACAGAAAAGATTGAAGATAAGGACTTACTACTATATCTTGGACTAACGAATGATTCGAACCCGTTGTATATTCAGCATGATTATGCTTCACAAACTCCTTTTAAGAAGCCGCTGGTACCAAGCATTATGCTCACCGGAATCGTTACTTCTGCTGTATCAAAATATTTGCCAGGACCAGGTAGTCATATCCTAAAACAGGAAATTGAATATATGAAACCAGTTTATCATTATGAAATGATTGATTTCATGTTTGAAGTGTCCGAAGTAAGTATAAGCAATCATACAATTGAAATTACAGTTGAAGGAAAAAATGAAGAGGGAGAACAAGTACTAAAAGGACTCCTTTTAGTTTGTCCTCCTCATCAACTTGAGGCATTAGATGGTAATGTTTTGGAAAATTTTTAACAGGAAAGAGACGTGCTTTTTAAGAGTACGTCTCTTTTTTATGAATTTTTTGTTATCTTTATTAAATGAATATGTATTATAATGGATGTGGATGATGGGGTAATAAGTGAATTTGGAGGCTTTTATGGAAAAAAGAGTGCTTGTAGTCGATGATGAGCAGTCAATTGTAACGCTCCTGCAGTACAATTTACAACAGGCTGGTTATGAAGTGTTAACTGCTGCGGATGGGGAAGAAGGACGAAATATTGCTTTGGAACAGGAGCTAGACTTAATTATTTTGGATTTAATGCTTCCGAAGCTTGATGGAATTGAAGTTTGTAAGCATCTTCGTCAACAAAAAATCTTGACGCCTATTCTTATGTTGACTGCAAAAGACGATGAGTTTGACAAAGTTCTCGGACTTGAACTAGGTGCAGATGATTACATGACAAAACCGTTTAGTCCAAGAGAAGTCGTAGCGAGAGTCAAAGCAATTCTTAGAAGAACCCAAGTACAACCAGAACCAGTTGTGGTACAAGAAGAGGAAAAAGATGTGCTTCAGGTGGCAGAACTGAAAATTTATCCTGAACAGTACGAGGCGTATTCTGGAGATATATTACTGGAGCTCACTCCCAAGGAATTCGAATTATTACTCTATTTAGCAAGACATAAAGGAAGAGTTCTAACACGAGATCAGCTTCTAAGTGCGGTATGGAACTATGATTTTGCAGGAGACACGCGAATTGTTGATGTTCATATTAGCCACTTAAGAGAGAAAATTGAACAAAATACGAAAAAACCAGTTTATATAAAAACGATTCGAGGCTTAGGCTATAAGATGGAGGAGCCTAAGGGAGAATGATAAAATTTCGAACGAGACTTTTGTTTGCCCTAATTATGCTTATTTTCATTGTTCTTATTGGGTTAGGCCTATTGTTAGGACAATTGTTCAAAGGATACTATATTGATTCCTTTGATGGGAGGATGAAGCAGGAAACAAAGTTAGTCTCTACGTATATTCAAGATACTGGTGGCATAGGTCATATTTCTAAAGATAGAATCAACGATTTTAGTGATACGCTAAGTTCTCGAATTACTATACTAGATAAAAACGGAAATGTCGTTTATGATAGTGGCGCCCTTGAAAATACGAGTAATAAGAGGCATGAAAGTGTCCTTAAGTCCATCTTCGAAAATCAATTAGAAAAAGAAGATGAAATCATTGAAGTAGGTGGAGGATATAATCTTCACTACTATTGGGACAATGTAGATTTTGATGGTGAGACTGAGGGAATCATTGTATTAAGCACGAAACTAACAGAAATAAAAAATGCATACGAACAGATCTGGTGGATATTAACGATTTCACTCGGGATCGCGTTATTTGTCATTATTTTATTGGGTTATAAAATAACAACCATGTACACAAAGCCGATTGAATCAGCTACCAATGTAGCTATTGAGCTTGCGAAAGGAAATTATCGTGCTAGAACGTACGAGGATCATGCTGATGAAACAGGTATGCTTAGCAGTTCAATTAATGTTTTAGCACGAAACCTACAGGAGCTCATGAAGTCAAAGGAAATTCAACAAGATCGCTTAGGGACCTTGATTGAAAATATGGGAAGCGGACTTATATTAATCGATAGCCGTGGCTATATTAATTTGGTCAATCGGACGTATAAAGAAATTTTTCAAGTAGAATCAAATGAATATTTAGAAAAACTTTACTACGAAGTGATTGACCAAAAAGACATTTGTGATTTAATCGAAGAAATTTTTATGACTGAGCACAAAATTAGAAAACAACTAATTGTACCTGTAGGGATTGAGAGAAGACACTTTGAAGTTTATGGTGTCCCAATTATCGGCTTAAACGATGTTTGGAAAGGGATTTTATTAGTTTTCCATGATATCACCGAGATTAAAAAGCTTGAACAAATGCGTAAAGATTTTGTTGCAAATGTATCACATGAGCTAAAGACACCTATTACTTCTATAAAGGGATTTTCTGAGACCCTGTTAGATGGAGCCATGGAGGACAAGCAGACTTTAGAGGCTTTCCTAACGATTATCTTGAAAGAAAGCGATCGTTTACAAACATTAATACAAGACTTATTAGATCTTTCGAAGATGGAGAAGCAAGGTTTTCAATTGTCCATTCAAAAAATAAATATTGTTGATGTGTTACACGAAGTTCTTCCAATATTAGCAGGTAAGGCACTTGAAAAGAAAATTGACCTTCAATTTGAAGCAGAGGAAGAAGTGATCTTTGTTGAAGGTGATGTATATAGATTAAAACAAGTGTTTATTAATCTAA
This sequence comes from Robertmurraya sp., assembly GCF_036676585.1. Lineage (NCBI taxonomy): Bacteria > Bacillati > Bacillota > Bacilli > Caryophanales > Bacillaceae > Robertmurraya > Robertmurraya sp. The sequence continues at coordinate 116,411 of NZ_JAKFCQ010000025.1, read as the reverse complement.
TAACCAATGCCATTTCCTACACTCCAGAAGGGGGTTCGGTAAAGGTTGAAGTTCGTGAGAGGACAAGCAAGATAAGAATAAAGGTAATAGACACGGGGATTGGAATCGAGCGAAAGGAAATTCCAAGAATCTTTGAACGTTTTTATCGAGTGGATCGGGCAAGAAGTAGAAACTCCGGTGGTACTGGTCTAGGCTTAGCCATAGTGAAGCATTTGATTGAGGCTCATAGAGGGAATATCCGAGTGGAAAGTAAGGTTGGAAGAGGGACCACTTTCATTATTGAACTACTAAAAGAGATTCCTAAGTAATACAGGTGACTTGGATACAAATTTTACAGTACATTTACATTTATTATAATATTCCTTAATAATTGTTCTGTAATATCGTAAGGGAAAACCCCTTCATCCAAGGACCTAAAGAAAAGGTGAAAGCTAACCCCGCTTTCACCTTTTCTTTTTTATTGAAACCTTTTTCACGTACATTTCGTATATCAATTAACTGTTCTTATTAAAGGGAAAGAGGTGAAGGTTGTTGCTTAGCTTAAAAAGAATTTATTCACTGGTAGGTATAATATTTTTAATCATAGTATTAAGTTTTGTTGTTTTTACGACGTGGTATACCGTTGATGAATCTGAACAGGCTGTAATATTAACCTTTGGGAAGGTAGAAGAAGGTATAACAGAACCTGGGTTACATTTTAAAATGCCTTGGCCTATTCAAAATGTAGAGAAGCTTTCGAAGGAAACGTTTAGCTTACAATTTGGTTATGAAGAAAAAGATGGAGAAATTGTTGAATTCGATAATGAAACAAAGATGATTACTGGAGATGAAAATATCGTTCTAGCAGATCTTGTTGTTCAATGGAAGATTACGACGCCTTCAAAATATCTATATAATGCGGATAATCCAGAAGAGATATTACGTGATGCCACTTCAGCTTCTCTTCGTAGTATTATAGGAAGCTCCAAAATTGATGATGCATTAACCTCTGGGAAAGCAGAAATAGAAGCAAGTGTCAGAGAGCTACTGTCGACGTTAATGGATAAATATGATATAGGGATTACCATTATGGCGGTGAAGCTGCAAGATGTGGAGCTTCCAAACGAAGAAGTTCGGAAAGCATTTACCAATGTTACAGATGCTCGTGAAACGATGAATACAAAAATTAATGAAGCAAAGAAGTACCAAAATCAAAAAATCAATGAAGCAGAAGGGGAAAAGACAGCCCTTATTTCAAGAGCTGAGGGGGACCAATCAGCAAGGATCGAGATTGCTAGAGGGGATGTAGCGGTTTTTAATAAGCTTTACGATGAGTATAAAAACAATCCTGAAGTAACTAGACAACGGCTTGTGTTAGAAACATTAGAGGAAGTATTACCAGGAACAGAAATTTATATCATGAATGATGATGGTGATACATTGAAGTATTTCCCGATTAGACCTCTAGAAAAAGAAGAAGCAAAACCACAGGCAGAGGGGAGTGGAAACAATGAGTGATGGAAATGTAATCGATATGAAAGAGCGTTCTGGAGATGGTTTTAAGTGGCGGAATTATACCAAATTTGGACTGATTGCGCTTTTAATCCTTCTATTGATTGGGATCACTCTCACCAATTTATTTATCGTTAAGGAAGGAGAATACCGAGTTATTCGCCAATTCGGTGAAGTTGTTCGAATTGAGAGTACTCCTGGTCTAAGCTATAAAATTCCATTTGTTCAAAGTGTTTCAACTCTACCAAAATATCAAATGACCTATGATGTAAATGAAGCTGAAATTAATACGAAAGATAAAAAACGAATGTTAATTGACAACTATGCTGTTTGGAAAATTGAGGATCCTAAAAAAATGATTTCGAATGCGAGAACGCTTGAAAATGCTGAAGGTAGAATGGAGGAGTTTATTTACTCAGTTGTTCGATCTGAGCTTGGAAAGTTAAACTACGAAGAAATCATTAATGATGAGGCGTCTACTAGAGGTTCTTTAAATGATAAAATTACAGAGAAGGTTAATGAGCTTCTCTCACAAGACAATTACGGAATTGTTGTAACAGATGTGCGTATGAAAAGAACAGATCTCCCAAAGGAAAACGAACAGTCGGTGTTCACTCGGATGATCTCAGAACGTGAATCAAAAGCCCAGGAGTATTTATCAATAGGAGATGCACAGAAAAATATTATTATTGCAGATACTGATCGCCAGGTAAAAGAAACGCTAGCGAAAGCGCAAGCAGATGCCGAAACGATTCGTGCGGAGGGAGAAGCACAAGCTGCAAAGGTATATAATGAGGCATTCTCAAAAGACCCGAGCTTCTATCAATTATTTAGAACATTGGAATCGTATAAAAAGACAATTAACGGTGAAACGGTTATTGTTCTGCCATCAGATTCACCTTATGCCCGTTTGCTTATGGGATATACAGAGTAAATATGAAGCCGGCGTTTTCCTTTCCTATCATGGTCATGGTAGAATAAAGAAGGAAAACACTGGCTTTTTTACATATGACATGAGACAAGCTTTAGTTAGAAAGGGAGGCTTCCTTTGAAAAAGAAACTCGTATTAATTGATGGAAATAGCATTGCCTACCGGGCATTTTTTGCTCTGCCATTGCTAAACAATGATAAAGGAATTCATACGAATGCCGTTTATGGATTTACGATGATGCTCTTGAGGATATTGGAGGATGAGAAGCCATCACATATAATGGTTGCGTTTGATGCTGGAAAAACAACCTTCCGCCATAAGACATTTAGTGAGTATAAGGGAGGACGTCAAAAAACACCTCCTGAGCTATCCGAACAATTCCCTTTTATTCGAGAAGTATTGGACGCATACCGAATCCAAAGGTATGAACTTGAAAACTATGAAGCAGATGATATTATTGGTACTTTGTCGAAGAAGGCAGAAGAAGATGGCTATGAAGTAAAGGTTATTTCGGGAGATAAAGATTTAACACAGTTGAGTTCTGAAAAAACGACTGTTGCGATCACAAAAAAAGGGATCACGGAAATTGAGGAATATACTCCAGAGCATATCAAAGAAAAATATGGTTTAACACCAAAGCAGATCATTGATATGAAAGGGTTGATGGGGGATACGTCAGACAATATTCCTGGTGTCCCTGGAGTTGGTGAGAAAACCGCTATTAAGCTATTAGCGGAGTTTGAGACACTCGAAAAACTGCTCGAGTCGATTGACCAAGTGAGTGGGAAGAAATTAAAAGAAAAGCTTGAGGAATTCAAAGACCAGGCCATTATGAGTAAAGAGCTTGCGACCATAACGAGAGAAGCTCCAGTTACGGTACAAATCGAGGAATTCGAATATGACGAGTATGACCGTGACAAGGTTGTTCAGTTATTTAAAGAATTAGGATTTAATTCATTGCTGGATAAATTAGGGGATCACACAGGAGCTTCTGTGGAAGAACCTTTAGAGAGTATTGAATTTACAACGGTCCATGAGGTAACGGAAGAACTTTTTGCGGATGAGAATGCTTTATACATTGAAGTGTTAGATGATAATTATCATTATGCTGATATTGTGGGTATATCACTAGTGAATGAAAGGGGGAACTTTTTCATTCCTACCAATGTAGCAATGGAATCATCCGTTTTTAAAACTTGGGCTGAAAATGAAGCTTCTAAAAAAATTGTGTATGACGCGAAAAGGACAGAGGTATCTCTAAGACATCATCATATCCACCTAAAAGGGATTGAGTTTGACTTACTGTTAGCTTCTTATATTATGAATCCAGCCGAGTCAGTTGATGATATTTCAACGACCGCTAAACGCTATGGTTTTACGAGTATTAGTTCTGATGAGGCGTTTTACGGAAAAGGGGCTAAGAGAAAGATCCCTGAACCGGAACAGCTTGGAGAACATCTCGTTCGAAAAGGACTAGTGTTACAAGATCTGCGTGATAAGCTCGAACAAGAGTTAAAAGCAAATGAACAATTTGAACTTTATTATGATTTAGAGCTTCCTTTATCTTTAATTTTAGCGGATATGGAATCGTGTGGAATTAAGATTGACCTCGACCGACTCCATGCGATGGGAGAAGCAATTACCAAACAACTAACTAATATTGAAGCTCGTATCTACGATCTTGCAGGCGAAAGCTTTAATATTAATTCACCAAAGCAGTTAGGCGTCATTCTCTTTGAAAAGTTACAGCTTCCGGTAGCAAAAAAGACAAAAACTGGCTATTCTACCTCTGCAGATGTACTGGAGAAGCTTGAAGCAGAACACGAAATTATTCGAGAAATATTAAACTACCGTCAGCTTGGTAAGCTTCAGTCCACTTATATTGAAGGATTACTTAAAGTAATTAATCCTACAACTAATAAAGTTCATACAAGATTTAATCAGGCTTTAACTCAGACAGGGAGATTAAGCTCTACAGATCCTAACTTACAAAATATCCCTATTCGTCTAGAAGAAGGTCGTAAAATTCGTCAAGCCTTTATTCCGTCAGAGGAAGGCTGGGTTATTTTTGCAGCCGATTACTCACAAATTGAATTACGGGTGTTGGCGCATATTGCAAATGACGAAAAGCTAATCGAAGCCTTTCAAGAGGGTCTAGACATTCATACAAAAACAGCGATGGATGTGTTTCATGTATCCAAGGAAGAAGTAACATCCAACATGAGACGACATGCAAAAGCGGTTAACTTTGGAATTGTTTACGGCATCAGTGATTATGGGTTGTCACAGAGCTTAAATATTACACGAAAAGAAGCAGGTAGCTTTATTGAAAGATACTTAGAAAGTTATCCAGGTGTGAAAGAATATATGGAAGAAATCGTAAAAGATGCAAAGCAAAAGGGATTCGTGTCAACCCTTCTGCATCGCCGAAGATATATCCCGGAAATAACAAGCAGGAACTTCAACCTTCGTAGCTTTGCGGAACGGACGGCAATGAATACGCCGATTCAAGGAAGTGCAGCGGATATTATTAAAAAAGCGATGATAGATATGGCGGACAGGCTCGAAAAGGAGAAACTAAAATCACGATTGTTGCTATCTGTACATGATGAATTAATATTCGAAGCACCAGAAGAAGAAATCGAGCGATTGAAGGAAATCGTCCCTGACGTTATGGAACATACAGTGGAGTTGAAAGTGCCACTTAAGGTTGATTATTCCTACGGTCCGACTTGGTTTGACGCGAAATAAAGGCAGTAGGGAGGAAGAATATTGCCAGAACTTCCAGAGGTCGAAACGGTTCGACGTACATTAGAAATGCTTATTTTGGATAAAGAAATCAAAAAGGTAACTGTTCTTTGGCCAAAAATCATTAAACATCCTGATGTAGATCAGTTTTGTGACGCTTTGATTGGCGAGAGATTTGTTCAGTTAGGGAGAAGAGGAAAATTTCTTATCTTATATACTGAAAAATTTGCGTTAATTTCCCATTTGCGTATGGAAGGTAGATATGCACATTTTGAGGCTGAGGAACCAGTAGCTCTCCACACGCATGTGATTTTTACTTTTACCGACGGGACAGAGCTCCGCTACAAAGATGTACGTAAATTTGGAACGATGCACTTATTTGAAAAAGGAAAAGAGTTTAGCGAGCCACCTTTATCTACTCTCGGACCTGAACCATTTGATCCAGATTTTACGTCATCCTATTTGCAAAAAAGGTTATCGAAAACACAAAGATCAATCAAAACAGCCTTGCTTGACCAAACAGTGGTCGTTGGACTAGGCAATATTTACGTAGATGAAGCCCTTTTTCGATCGAAAATTCATCCTGAGAGAATTGCGAGCTCATTGAAGAAAAAAGAGTGGAACATCCTTTATGAACAAATAAAGGAAACGCTAGGTGAAGCGGTTGAAAAGGGTGGAAGTACGGTACGATCTTATGTGAATTCTCAAGGGCAAATGGGGATGTTTCAGCTTGAATTATTTGTATACGGTCGGAAAGGTGAAAATTGTAAAATATGTAATACTCCTCTAGAAAAAATTGTCGTCGGTGGGCGAGGAACCGTGTTTTGTCCAAAATGTCAAAAGAAGAAGTAGGTTGAACCTTGGATGGGCTCCTATCATATACTATCCTAGCTTTTTGTTAGGAAGGAGTCTTTCCAATGGTACTATCTGTTCCATTATTACTACTTGCATTAGCAGTTAGCATTGACAGTTTTAGTGTAGGTTTCACATACGGTCTAAGGAAAATGCGAATTCCTTTTAAGTCAATCGCGGTCATCTCTTTATGCTCTGCAGGAACACTCACTGTAGGGATGATTATTGGTCATTTCATTGAGTCCGTCTTATCGCCTGATATCGCTGAGAGTATTGGGGGAATCATACTCATTTTATTAGGGGCATGGGTTTTAGCTCAATTTTTTCGATCAGAGAAATCCGCCTCATCAATGCTTCCCCATCCAAAAACGATCATTGATTTTGAGATTAAATCTCTTGGGATTGTTATTCAAATATTACGAAAGCCGATGTCAGCAGACTTTGATCAATCGGGTACGATCAATGGTATTGAAGCCTATATGCTTGGATTAGCGTTATCTTTAGATGCATTTGGGGCCGGAATAGGTGCTGCGATGCTAGACTTTTCTCCAAGTATTTTAGGGACTGCTGTTGCATTAATGTGCTTTCTCTTTATTTATGCGGGATTACAGCTTGGGAAACATTTTTCAGAGAATAGCTGGCTTCAGCGCTTCGCCTTTTTACCTGGGGTATTGTTAATTATTATTGGAATATGGAAAATTTGAGAAAAGCCTCCTTTTGTGGAGGCTTTTATGTTAAACGGAGGGCTTAAATATGACTTTAGTCGTTGGATTAACGGGTGGCATTGCTAGTGGGAAAAGCACTGTGGCAAATATGTTTAAAGAAATGGGAATTGAGGTCATTGACGCTGATATAGAAGCAAGAAAGGCAGTTGAGATAGGAGAAGCAGCATACGAACAAATCGTTACATATTTTGGTGAAGGTATTCTGAATGATGATCATACGATTAATCGCTCTAAATTAGCTGAAATCATTTTTAATGACAGTGTGATGAGACAAAAGTTAAATGAAATTGTTCATCCAGATGTAAGAAGAAGGATGAATGAGAAGAAGGAAACAGCTATTTTGCGAGGAGACCAAGTAGTTGTATTGGATATTCCTCTTTTATTTGAAAGCGGATTAAAGCATATGGTTGATGTAGTTCTGCTTGTGTATGTAGAGAAAGATGTTCAGCTTCAGAGATTGATGGATAGAAATCTGTTAACAAAGGAGGAAGCACTTGCTCGAATACAATCCCAAATGCCAATTGAAGATAAACGGAAGCTTGCTGATAAAGTGATTAATAATAATGGAACGATAGACGATACGAAAAAGCAACTGATAGAGCTTCTTACGGATTGGAAAACCATCACAAATTAATGTGATGGTTTTTTTATTGAAAATAGGTTTTTTTATCACCACAATTCGCAACTAATATGTTATACTAATTGTAAATTACGGAAATAAAGTATAACACTTTTGAAGGGAGCCGTAACATGAGGGCTAGAATAGCGATTAATGGGTTTGGAAGAATAGGAAGAATGGTTTTCAGAAAGGCAATTTGTGATGATACATTAGAAATAGTAGCCATTAATGCTAGTTATCCTGCGGAAACATTAGCACATTTAATAAAGTATGACACAAATCACGGAAAGTTTGATGGTGAGGTAGTAGCTGAACAAGATTCCTTATTGGTCAATGGAAAAAGAGTGAAGTTAATTAACCATCGTAATCCAGAGGAGCTTCCATGGAGTTCACTTAATATTGATATCGTAATCGAGGCGACTGGGAAATTTAACGCTAGAGAGAAAGCTAGTCTCCACTTAGAAGCGGGTGCAAAGAAAGTTATATTAACAGCACCGGGTAAAGGAGAAGATATTACGATCGTCATGGGTGTGAATGAACACCAGTTAAATATATATGAGCATGATATCATTTCAAATGCGTCTTGTACGACAAATTGTTTAGCTCCTGTTGTAAAAGTACTTGAAGATGAGTTTGGTATAATTAATGGGTTAATGACGACAGTGCATGCCTATACAAATGATCAAAAAAATATTGATAATCCGCATAAAGATCTTCGAAGAGCAAGAGCTTGTGGTCAATCAATCATTCCGACAAGCACGGGTGCTGCTAAAGCTCTTTCACTAGTGCTACCTGAAATGAAAGGGAAGCTGCATGGAATGTCATTAAGAGTTCCTACAACCAATGTCTCATTAGTTGATTTAGTTGTTGATTTAAAGCGAGAAGTAACAATAGATGAGATAAATGATGTATTCGAAACAGCCTCCAAGGATGAACTAAAGGGGATACTCGCCATTACAGAAGAGCCACTAGTATCGGTTGACTTTAATACCAATGAACACTCTGCGATTGTTGATGGGTTGTCTACAATGGTTATAGGTGCGAACAAGGTAAAGGTTCTCGCATGGTACGATAATGAGTGGGGTTATTCTTGTCGTGTCGTTGATCTGACGAAGCATGTGGCTAATCAACTTTCTTTAGCTTCAGAAAATAATATAAAACGAGTAAGCTCGTTGTAAGTAATCAGTCTTCTGGGATACCCTCAGAAGACTGATTTTTTGTAGGAAATAGAAGAAAGGGATTTTACTTTTCCTCTTTTTTGTAAAGATTTTTTAAATACATTATTGCAAAAAAAAAACAAACAAAGTATACTAGTCATCGTGAACTTCTTGAAATTTGGAATCTATATCTACTTAAAGGGTTAGGACCTCTTTGGACTAACTTTCCCCCGTGGTAGTTATAATCCAAAAAATTAGGGAAATTCAGTTACTGTAGTAAAAATGGTTAAAGGGGGAAATTTGAATATGGAAACTATGGGTCGTCACGTTATTTCTGAGTTATGGGGTTGTGATTTTGAAAAGTTAAATGATATGGAGCAAATTGAGCAAATTTTTGCAGATGCGGCATTAAAATCTGGTGCTGAAATTCGCGAGGTTGCTTTTCATAAATTTGCACCACAAGGTGTGAGTGGAGTGGTTATTATCTCTGAATCACATTTAACTATTCACAGCTTTCCTGAACATGGCTATGCTAGTATTGATGTGTATACTTGTGGAGACATGGATCCTAATATCGCAGCAGACCATATCGCTGAAGCATTAGGTGCTCAAACTCGTGAGAACATCGAAATTCCTCGTGGAATGGGTCCTGTTCAAGTTAAACAAGCAAAAGCGAAAGTGCTATAATCGTAGCTTACAAAACTTATGAAATTCGAGAGGTGTATATTATACACCTCTTTTTAATTTCTCTTTTATTGAAACATTAACATTGCCGGTCCTTTTAGGTTAAAATATATGTACATACATCTTTCGATTTGGAGGAATAATTATGTCATTTGTGAAACAGGTGTTTAGACAATTTAATAGGCAATGCGAAACAAAAGAAAATCATGTCGAGGAAGAGCTTAGAACGAGATATTATCGAGTAAATCTCCAATCTTTGTTTCAATCTGTAAAAGAAATCATTGAAAATGATCAGCATGCAAAAGTAGTAAGTGATTCCATTGACCACGGGGAAATTGCAGTTGAAATCAATCGTGGAAAGAAAATGTTTGCCATTATTACGATTATAACGGTTAAGCCTTATGAGACGGCTGTAGATATAAATGTTTCCACTGAGCAAACGGTGCTGTTGGGAGCATACCCAAGCTTAAGAGCAGAAATCACTCGTATTTATCAAGAGTTAGATAAGAAGCATCCGTATATTGGTGTTGGAAAACACGCAGGAGAATAGAATTGCTTGTACTACAAATGAAGTTTTAATAAGATAGTGTTAGATTCAGCAGAATCCATTCTGTTTCGGAGTTGATGTTATGAAATGTCCTGCATGTCAAAATAATCATACTCGTGTTCTCGATTCAAGACCTATCGATGAAAATAGATCGATTCGCAGAAGAAGAGAGTGTGAGAAATGTTCCTTTCGTTTTACAACCTTTGAGAAGGTAGAGGAAATTCCTTTGATTGTCGTAAAAAAGGAAGGAACAAGAGAAGAATTTAGCCGTGATAAGATTCTACGTGGTCTGATTAAAGCTTGTGAAAAAAGACCTGTTGCTTTGCCTGAATTAGAAAAAATAACTTCCGATATAGAAAAAGAACTTCGCAGTCATGGAGTATCGGAAATAAAGAGTGAAGCAGTTGGAGAAATGGTTATGGATCGTTTAGCAAAATTAGATGAGGTCGCGTACGTAAGATTTGCCTCTGTATATAGACAATTTAAAGATATTAACGTCTTTATTGAAGAATTGAAGGAATTGATAAAAAAGGATTAGTAGGGAAGTTTGTTGTTAAGAGAGGAAATGAAGCCTATGGCTCAGCATTGGCAGGAAATGCTACCAGTCGATCGCTATGAGGTGGCCTCAAATGGTTTGTTATTTGAGTATGATCGAAAGGTGCTGACACTTTTATATCAGCCACTGATTGGTCCGATAGCATACAGTCTCTATATGACCCTTTGGTCGCAAATAGACGAGAACCGCTTATCATCGGATGGTAGTTCACATCATGCTCTTATGAATGTGATGGATAGTAATTTAAAACAAATCTACGATGCCCGTCTAAAGTTAGAAGGAATTGGCCTTCTCTCCACGTATGTGCGAACAGAGGCAGGGCTTCGATCATTTGTATATGAAATAAAACCGCCTTTATCACCCAGTCAGTTTTTTCTAGATGGCATGCTTAACGTGTATTTGTATCGAAAAATAGGTAAAAATCAATTTTTAAAACTAAAAAGGTTTTTTAGTGATGAACATTTCTTGGGAAAAGAAAATGGCTACGAGAATGTTACAAGGTCGTTTCAAGAAGTATTTGACTCTGCTGTTCCAGGTAACCCTTCATCACATCTGGTAGATGACCTGAAACTTGAAGAACAACGTGTATACTTCGATCGAGTGAACCCTGAGACAATTAAGGTTGATGAAGTACATTTTGATTTTGACCTGCTATTTGCAGGGCTTTCAGATGTACTTGTTCCTAAACGTGCCATCAATAAAAAGGTGCGAGAAGCAATTGCGAAATTATCCTTCCTCTATGGGATTGACCCGATCCAAATGAAAAACATTGTAATTAGTGCAGTTGATGAATCAAATGAAATTCAAATTGATGAACTTAGAAAATCCGCTAGAGATTGGTATCAGCTTAACTTTTCTGACCAACTTCCGTTATTAATAGATAAAATACAACCACTTCCACATGTTACAACAACGGTGGAGCCTAAAACTCAAGAAGAGAAATTGGTTCAATACCTTGAGAAAACGTCTCCTCGACAATTGTTAATTGATATATCTGGTGGGGGAGAACCATCGAAAAGTGATTTGCAAATTGTTGAAGATGTCATGTTCCAACAAAAGCTTCTTCCTGGCGTGGTGAACGTGCTCATTCAGTACGTATTATTGAAAACAGATATGAAGTTGACGAAGGCTTATGTGGACAAAATTGCCTCTCATTGGGCGCGTAAAAGGGTCCAGACGGTGTCTGAAGCAATGGAACTTGCTAAAAAAGAACATCGACAATACTTAGACTGGGCTGAGGGGAAGCAAACAGTAAAACAAACTCCAAAGACTAGTAATAGGAAAAAGGCCATACGAACAGAAAGCTTACCAGATTGGTTTGATAAAAACGAGAATGAGGATCAATCTGATCAGAAATCCTCAGATAATAAAGAGATGGAAGAGAAAAAACGTGCTTTACAGGAAAAATTAAAAAGGTTTAAGAGCTAGGAGGTGAGTGTTTGGAACGAATCAATGAAACATTAAAAAAACTTTCAGCTAGTCCAAGCTTTCAAGAACGGTACGAACGACAAAAGAGACAAGTCATGCAGCATCCGGACATCAGGGAGTTTATAACGAAGCACAGTGATATCCTAACGAGCCAAATGATTGAAAGAAATTTGGCCAAGCTCTATGAGTATTCGACACAATGTACGGAATGTACGGAATGTCCGAGTCTTGAGGGTTGTAAAAATATTATGCAGGGCTATCAGCCAGAATTAGTTCTTGTCCGTGGGAGCATTGAGATCCATTATGATCGGTGTCCAAGGAAGGTCATGTCTGATGAGAGAAGAAAAAGTGAAAAGTTAATTCAAAGTATGTATATGCCAAAGGAAATATTGAAGGCTAGCTTTTCAGAAATCGACACGGAGGGTGATTATGCAGGGAGATTAGAAGCAATTGATCTTGCAGCAGATTTCATTCTTAATTATCATCCTGACACCATGCAAAAAGGGCTTTATTTGTATGGGAAGTTCGGTGTCGGAAAATCGTATCTACTGGGAGCCATTGCAAATGACCTAGCTAAGAAAAAAGTTTCCTCCATGATCGTGTATTTTCCAGAACTGATTAGAGAATTAAAGAGCTCCATCGGTGATTCTACATTAAATGAAAAAATCGAAAAAGTGAAGAGAGTACCGGTGTTAATGATTGATGATATAGGTGCAGAGACGATGTCAAGCTGGGCAAGGGATGAAGTGTTAGGAACGATTCTTCAATTCCGTATGCTTGAAAACCTGCCTACTTTCTTTACCTCTAACTTTGATTTCGATGGGTTAGAAGTGCACCTAACGTATAGTCAACGTGGAGAAGAAGAGAAGATGAAAGCAAGAAGGCTTCTTGAGAGGATTAGATACTTAGCTCACCCTGTCCAAGTGGATGGTCCAAATAGAAGAAAATAGATAAAGATAAGAGCCAGTGGAAAAAGTCCGCTGGCTCTTATTCTATTTTGACCAAGTTCCCCATATACATGAAAGCAGAGACTGTGAAAACGAACATGCAGCCGCATGGACCTTTCAAGCGTTGATTTCACCAAAAGGGGGGATTTGGTTGTTTGAGATCATTTTCCAAAATAAAGAGGATGCGAAAAGATTTCACCAATTGCTAAAGAAACACGCACAATCCTCACTCCATTTGAATCATGAGACTCTTCTTATTGAAGATAAACATATAGTAAAATGTGATGGGAAACTGGAAGAAGCGGTTGTGAAAAAAGCATTTGGACAGTTTATTCAGGAAATTAAAATAGTGGATTGGTCTCGAGAAATCTTAAAAGATCATTTTTGTTATGATGATGAACATGAACAGGAACAAATACTAGATATTATTACTGCCATTGTTGAAGGAAACAGAAGGGAACTCTTATCGTTTGTGGATGTGAACACATTAAATAATTTGGTAGAATCCGCTATTAATGAATTATTCTCACAGCGTTTGTCTTTCTCGTTTGACTCTTTCCTGCGCTTTCGACTGCGTTCCATTACGACTCTCATAGAGAGAGTGGTCGAGGTTGCGATTGATGAGTATAAACTAGAGCAAGAGTATCAAATTTTTGTTCATACGCTCAGAGAATTTTTAGCTGGAAGAAGTTCAATCAAGAAGGTGATTCATTTAATTGTGTCTGATTCAATAACCTTTTTTGATGAGAAATTCTTTGAATTAAAAAGAAAAGAAATTTTGCAACTGATCGATCGGAAACTACTTTCCAATCACCCGGTCTATATTGATAGTGTCACTATTGCACCGTTGCTTTCGATTGCTCCCCAAAAGATTTATTTGTACACCGATGAACCGGAACAGCCTTTGGTTCGAACGATCTGTAATCTTTTTGAGGAAAGGGTAGTTGTAGCAGCCATGAACTTATTTCATGATCGTAAAAGAAAATTAGCCTTTGCTGCTGATGAGAATTTCTAGATAGATACTTGCTTTTCCCTCATGAACAAACTATAATACGTACATAATAAGGTACAACTTCATGATATAAATGTTATGATGAGGATATGAGCGTTTATATACGGTTATCAGAGAGGGAAGGCTTTGGCTGGAAACTTCCTAACACGATTGAATAGCTTACCACCTCTAAACATCAGCCTTGAACAATTTATTAAGTATGGGCTGACGGATAAAGTCCGTTATCTATTTATCTAAAGTCATCTTGATGATTTATCAAGGTGAAAATTAGGGTGGAACCACGTGTTGTTTATAAACTCGTCCCTTTCCGAGGGACGAGTTTTTTTATTTTTATTTTATATTTAGGAGGAAAATGGTTATGTCAAATGTTGTAAAGTTAACGTTCCCAGACGGTGCAGTAAAGGAGTTTCCGTTTGGAACAACAACAGAAGATGTTGCTGCCTCCATTAGCCCAGGGCTTAAAAAGAAGGCATTGGCTGGAAAAGTAGATGGCCAGTTGTATGATCTTAAACGTCCGATTGAGCAAGATGGAGCAATTGAAATTGTTACTCAGGATAGTGCAGATGCACTTGAGATCCTTAGACATAGTAGCGCCCACTTAATGGCACAAGCGATTAAGCGCCTTTACAAAAATGTAAAGCTTGGTGTTGGTCCAGTTATTGAAGGCGGATTTTACTACGATGTAGATATTGAAGAATCATTAACACCAGAAGATCTTCCGATAATTGAAAAAGAAATGAAAAAAATTATTAACGAAAACATTGAGATTGTTCGTAAAGAAGTTAGTCGTGACGAGGCAGTTCAGCTGTACAAAGAGATTGGCGATGAATACAAGCTTGAGCTGATTGAAGCCATACCTGCAGGAGAAACGGTAACAATTTATGAGCAAGGGGATTTCTTCGACCTATGTCGTGGAGTTCATGTTCCATCGACAGGGAAATTGAAGGAATTAAAACTTCTTAGTATTGCGGGCGCATACTGGAGAGGCGATAGCGATAATAAAATGCTTCAACGTATATACGGAACAGCTTTCTTCAAGAAAGAAGACTTGGCTGAACATCTCCGTCTACTGGAAGAAGCAAAAGAGCGTGATCATAGAAAAATAGGTAAAGAATTAAATTTATTCATGAACTCGCAAAAAGTGGGACAAGGCCTTCCAATGTGGCTACCAAAGGGTGCGACGATTCGCCGTATTATCGAGAGATATATCGTGGATAAGGAGTCACGACTTGGTTACGACCACGTGTACACACCTGTGATGGGAAGCGTTGATTTATATAAAACATCAGGGCACTGGGATCATTATCAAGAAGACATGTTCCCGGTTATGGAAATGGACAATGAGCAGCTCGTTTTACGCCCTATGAACTGTCCGCATCATATGATGATCTATAAGCACGGTATTCATAGTTATCGTGAGCTTCCTATTCGTATTGCTGAGCTTGGAACGATGCACCGCTATGAAATGTCTGGAGCACTTTCTGGTCTTCAACGTGTACGTGGAATGACGTTAAACGATGCGCATATTTTCGTTCGTCCAGATCAAATCAAGGATGAATTTAAGCGAGTGGTAGGATTGGTATTGGAAGTGTACAAAGATTTTAATATCAATGATTACTCCTTCCGCCTATCGTACCGTGATCCTGAAGATAAAGAAAAGTATTTTGATGATGATCAAATGTGGGAAAAGGCTCAAAGCATGTTAAAAGAAGCGATGGATGACCTCGGGCTAAATTATTTTGAAGCAGAGGGTGAAGCAGCATTTTATGGTCCAAAGCTTGATGTTCAAGTGAAGACAGCTCTTGGGAAGGAGGAAACTCTTTCTACTGTCCAGTTAGACTTCTTGTTGCCAGAACGCTTTGATTTAAGCTATGTGGGTGAGGATGGGAAACAACATCGTCCTGTCGTTATCCACCGTGGTGTCGTATCAACGATGGAGCGTTTTGTTGCGTTCTTGATTGAAGAATACAAAGGAGCTTTCCCTACTTGGTTAGCACCTGTACAGGTTCAAGTGATTCCTGTTTCTCCTGATGTTCATTTTGATTACGCAAAGCAAGTTCAAGAACTTCTTCAGGCAGAAGGTATTCGTGTTGAAATCGATGATCGAAATGAGAAAATCGGTTACAAGATTCGTGAAGCGCAAATGCAAAAAACTCCTTATATGCTAGTCGTTGGTGACAATGAAGTAGCAGAAAAGGCAGTGAATGTACGAAAATATGGCGAGCAAAAATCAGAGGTTGTTTCCTTTGAAACGTTTGTTGAGGATTTAAAGATGGAAGTAAAACGCTAAGTTTTTTACGAAAGAGGATGTCTGATCATCCTCTTTCCGTTTATTTTTTGAAAAAGTATTGCCACAAACGTATATTTTTGATACAATTCATTTCGTTGTGATAAAAAAAAGTGTTTCGTTGACATGTATTATTTATTGTGATATAGTTGCTAAGGTAAATTGAATACGAGTTTGAGATAAAGAAGAAGCACCCGCTTCTCACCTGATTGACGCCAAAGTGCAGTTGGCAGGTTTTACGAAAAGGCTTATTACCGTATGGGTATCGTAAAGTGTGGGTGCATTCATCCGCACTTTTTTTATTTTTCTTTTGAAAATGAAATCTTCTTAACCCAAACGTTGTATTCGCATTAAACCTTGGAGGTGTCCAGCTATTAGCAAAGACATGTTGTTGAACGAGGGTATTCGTGCCCGCGAATTACGTCTAATTGATCAAAATGGCGAACAACTAGGCATTAAATCAAAAATCGAAGCACTTGAGATTGCTACGCGTGTAAATCTTGACGTTGTTCTTGTTGCACCAAACGCGAAACCACCAGTAGCACGTATTATGGACTACGGTAAGTTTAAGTTTGAACAGCAGAAGAAAGAAAAAGAAGCACGTAAAAATCAAAAAATCATAACCACTAAAGAAGTTCGACTTAGCCCATCCATTGATGAGCATGACTTTAACACAAAGTTACGTAATGCGATTAAATTCTTGGAAAAAGGCGATAAAGTAAAAGCATCGATTCGATTTAAAGGTCGTGCAATTACACATAAAGAGATCGGACAACGTGTTTTAGTCCGCTTTGCAGAAGCTTGTAAAGAAGTTGCAACAGTGGAATCTCATCCAAAAATGGATGGCAGAAGCATGTTTATGACATTAGCACCTAAAAACGACAAGTAATGAGGAGGAATCCCTAATGCCAAAAATGAAAACTCACCGCGGCGCAGCAAAGCGTTTCAAGAGAACAGGATCTGGTAAACTGAAGCGTTCACACGCTTACAGAAGCCATTTATTCGCTAACAAATCTACAAAGGCAAAGCGTAAGCTTCGTAAAGGAACTCTAGTTTCTTCAGGCGATTACAAGCGCATCCGTAACTTACTAGTAAATCTTAAGTAATTGCAAATTAGGAGGGAAAACATATGCCACGTGTTAAAGGCGGTACAGTAACTCGCAGACGTCGTAAAAAAGTTATAAAATTAGCAAAAGGTTATTATGGTTCAAAACATACATTATATAAAGTAGCTAACCAACAGGTTATGAAATCTCTAATGTATGCATTCCGTGATCGTCGCCAAAAGAAGCGTGACTTCCGTAAGCTTTGGATCACTCGTATCAATGCAGCAGCTCGTATGAACGGTCTTTCTTATAGCCGTTTAATGCACGGTTTAAGCGTTGCAGGTATCGAAGTAAACCGTAAAATGCTTGCTGAACTTGCAGTAAGCGACGAAAAAGCATTTGCAGAATTAGCTGCAGCTGCTAAGCAAAGCCTAGCAAAATAATTGACTTATTAGTCTATAGAAGCCATTCTCTTACTAGAGGGTGGCTTTTTTAAGTCCTTCAAGGAGGTATTGTATGCTTACATATATTTGGATTTATTTATTGGTAATAAATATTGTCAGTTGTACGTTGATGTATGCTGATAAACAGAAGGCTAAGAAAAATGAATATAGAATTAGAGAAGCAACACTTTGGCAATTCGCCTTTTTTGGAGGAGCATTTGGAGCATTTATCGGAATGAGGTCCTTTCGTCATAAAACGAAGCATCCTAGCTTTAAATGGGGATTGCCATTTTTGACTGTTCTTCAAATCGGTCTATTGCTTTACTATGTATGGAATTAAGGGAATAGTTGTCATAGAAATGGTCCATCCTCGATAAGCTGTAATAGACATCAAGAAACTGCTTAAGGGGTGGTCATATGGATGAGGAGTTAGCGTTACTGCTTGTCATGTTTCAGGCTGGTGGAGTTTTCACCCCGATAATATTCGTCTTGTTCCATTCATTACGACAATTTTTATTTATTCCTGTAGTCATCATCTGTATTGCGGGTGGAATTCTTTTTGGAACAGTAGCAGGTACGATATACTCGCTTATTGGGTTAATGATTAGTAGCATCTTGTTTTTTGCTCTCGTTTCAAAATTTCCACGAACACAAGAAAAACTGTCTTCGATTCGGAAAAAGTGGTTTGGAGAGTATCGTAATTTAACAGTTAGTCAGATTTCGATTTTACGACTTGTTCCTTTTGTCCACTATCAACTATTAAACTTTTGTTTAATGGAAAGACACCGTGGCTTTAAAGAGTATTCAAAGGCAGCTTTTATTACTAATCTTCCGTTAGCTTTCTTTTACACTGTCTTTGGTCAATTTATTAGTCAATTTACTCCAACGATGATTGTTATTATTTTGTTTTCTTTATCTATTCTTGTTTATGTACTGAGGGAGAAGATGACAATTATTAAGTGGAGAGATTTTTTTAAGGAATCAAAGCTAGAGAAGCAGGGCTAATAAAAACGTTCAAGGGATGTTCCCTTGAACGTTTATTTTTTCATAAATTCATGAATGGGACTTTTCCAGTCAATTTTTGCATTCGGATAAAAGACAGCTACTTCCATTTCAATATAACGGAAATCTTCCTTTGACAAACCATTTAGCGCAGAGGTACTATGTGGCCAAATGAATATAGAAACAACCTCGAAGGTGTTCTCGGTTGTGCCTAAGTATTTTTCCCCTTCGAATAGAACCCCTTTATAGGTTAAGAGGAAATTCTTACGAACATTTTTTATATCATCGAGTAAAAAGAATTGTTTTTGCTCGTGAGCTAACTCCAATTTTCGCTTTGGGTTTAACACAAATTTGAAGGCGCTGTATATTAAAAATAAGATAAATGCTATTAGGAGCATGCGTAGTAGCCACATCATACTTAAGCCCTCCACTCTTCATTTTTCCTTATATACGTTTTTATTTGAAAAAGGTTTCATAAAGTGTTGCTTTTAAGTGAATTTTTTTCTTAATTTCATTATGATTAAAGTAATATACATAGAAAAGAGTGAAATGATGGATTTACGAGAGTTATTTGAGATGCAAAAAGGTTTGGATGAACATATCGCAGAAAAACACGAATTAAAAGCAGATAGCCTAATAAGTAGAAAGGTTCTGGCTTTGTTGGTTGAACTAGGTGAACTAGCAAATGAGACACGTTGTTTTAAGTTTTGGAGTGTAAAAGGGGCTTCCCCAAAAGAAGTGATTTTAGAGGAATTTGTAGATGGAGTTCATTTTATCTTATCATTAGGACTTGATTGTGGATTTGAGCGTGATGTTCAGGTAGAAGAACTAGCATTAGTAGAGGAAAATGTGACAAATCAGTTTTTATCCATGTATGAAACGGTTCATCGCTTTTCTGCAGAAAGGAGTATTGATGCGTATCGTAGCATGTTAGAAAGTTATTTTGTTTTAGGTAAGATGCTAGGATTTACGTCAGAAGAGATAAAAGAAGCATATATCTCTAAAAATGAAGTAAATTATAAAAGGCAGAAGGAAGGGTACTAATGTATACTTTGTGCATTTAAGTTGTAGCTAGTATACTATAAACATAATACATATTAAGGGAGTCGAAATAAATGACAAAGCTTGATGATACTTTAGCGATGCTCAAGGAATTAACAGATGCCAAAGGAATTCCAGGGAATGAGCGTGAGCCAAGAGAAGTGATGAACAAGCATATTGCTCCGTATGCGGATGAAGTAACAACTGATGGACTTGGAAGCTTAATTGCTAAAAAAGTGGGAGATGCGAACGGTCCGAAGATAATGGTTGCTGGTCACTTGGATGAAGTAGGTTTTATGATCACACAAATTGATGATAAAGGGTTCCTGCGCTTCCAAACGGTTGGTGGCTGGTGGTCTCAGGTTATGTTAGCGCAGCGAGTCACGATTGTTACAAGAAAGGGAGACGTGACGGGGGTTATCGGGTCAAAGCCGCCACATATTTTATCTCCTGAAGCTAGAAAAAAACCAGTAGAAATTAAAGATATGTTTATTGATATTGGTGCATCAAGTCGTGAGGAAGCAACAGAGTGGGGAGTCCGTCCTGGTGATATGGTCGTTCCATACTTTGAGTTTACTGTGATGAACAATGAAAAGCTTTTATTAGCAAAAGCTTGGGATAATCGTATTGGTTGTGCGATTGCGATTGATGTGTTAAAGCAATTGAAGAATGAAGAGCATCCAAACATTGTATACGGAGTTGGAAGTGTACAAGAAGAGGTAGGCTTACGTGGGGCTCGTACTTCTGCTGCAGCAATTGAGCCTGATATTGGGTTTGGAGTAGATGTTGGAATCGCTGGTGACACTCCTGGTGTGTCGGAGAAGGAAGCGCAAAGTAAAATGGGCAAAGGCCCACAAATCATTCTGTATGACGCAAGTATGGTGTCTCACAAAGGATTAAGAGATTTAGTAACGGATACAGCGGATGAACTTGGAATTCCATATCAATTCGATGCAATTGCTGGCGGTGGCACGGATGCGGGGTCGATCCATATTTCTCATAAAGGAGTCCCTTCCTTAGCAATTACGATTGCAACTCGATACATCCATTCACATGCAGCCATGCTGCACCGTGATGACTACGAGAACGCAGTTAAGTTAATCGTTGAAGTCATCAAACGTCTAGATCGTGAAACAGTAGACCGCATCACACTTGAATAGAGACCAAACAAAGACAGCATGCTTTGGCATGCTGTCTTTGTTTGAGCAAGCGGGGAAATAGTGTCCACCTCAGACGGACAAAACCACCCCAACTGTCCACGGATGGTGTCTGTCACCTTCCGTGGACAAATCAAAGAATTTGTCCACGAGCGGTGACAGACACCCTATTTTAGGCCGTTTTCTAGGGTTTTGAGCATTTCGCTTTTTTCTTGGTCGGATGCATTGTTCCAGATGACTTCAAAAAGTACTCCTAAACCTGGAAGCATTTTTTCTTCGCCGTTTTGAATGGCGTCAACGATTGTGTCTCGTAGCTCATCTTGTGTATTTCCTGATACATTATGAATAACTGCATTTCTTAAGTTAAGATTCATTTTTACCCACTCCTTCTTCATTTTCTTTAATATGTTTTCTATTTTTGTTATTATTATGTACTTAAGTTACGCTATAATAAGAAAACCCGAGAAAAAAAGGAAAGAAGGGGTTTTACCTTGAAGCATATTCACTCGAGTAGTAACCCAAAGGTGAAGCAATGGAAGAAACTATTAACGAAAAAGGAAAGAGATAAAACAGGCCTATTTTTAGTCGAAGGGTTCCATTTAGTGGAGGAAGCGCTAAAAGCAGGTCGTATAGAAGAAATCATTGTACAAGAAAACATTGATCTTCCTTCAAGCTTTGATTACGGAGCAACTCCGATTGTCTCTGTGCCTGCTGACATCATTAAGCTATTGGCTGAAACAGATACACCACAAGGTATTTTTGCTGTATGTCATCAAGAAAAGCCATCGGGTACAGAAGGAACATCTTATCTTTTAATTGATGCTGTCCAAGACCCTGGAAATTTAGGAACGATGATTCGTACGGCGGATGCTGCAGGTGTGGACGTTGTGGTAATTGGCAATGGAAGCGTGGATATATATAATTCCAAAGTGCTTAGATCTGCCCAAGGAAGTCACTTTCATCTTCCTGTTATTAAAGGCGATATCTCTACTTGGACAAGCGACCTTCTTGACCGAGGGATCCCCGTTTATGGAACAGCATTAGAGAATGCCGAACCGTTCCATCAAATACAATCAACTGGATCATACGCCTTAATCGTCGGAAATGAAGGGAACGGAGTAAGTAAAGAGCTATTAAGTAAAACGACAGCTAATCTATATATTCCGATTCATGGGAAAAGTGAGTCATTAAATGTTGCAGTAGCAACAGGAATTTTGTTATATTACTTACGTGGATAAAATAGGCATATAGCCTCCTCTAAAATGGGTTTGAAATAAGTAAGAAAGTATACTATAATAAACAGCAAAAATTACATACAAAAAAACGATGACGGAGAAAAGTAGTTTGCTACCATCTATGTTAGGGAGAAAATGCCTTAGACTGAAAGCATTTTTATAGAAAAAGTAAACGAAGTTCACCTCCCGAGTTGGCATCGGGACCATTTCTTAAAGAAGTGTAAAGATGCACCGGTTTAAAGCCGTTATCAGCAATGAAGTGAATGTAGGAGAAAGATGTCTACATTAATTAAGGGTGGTACCGCGAATAATGAAACCTCGTCCCTTTCAGGGACGAGGTTTTTTATTTTGTCTAAAAATCATAAGGAGGAAAGAACATGGAGCAACGCTTAGTAGAGCTTCAGCAAGAAGCGCTTGAAGGAATAAAGAAAGCGACTGATTTAAAGGAACTAAATGACATTCGTGTATCTTATCTAGGGAAAAAAGGTCCCATTACTGAGGTACTAAAAGGGATGGGGAAGCTAAGTGCTGAAGAACGTCCAAAAATGGGGGCATTGGCAAACGAGGTAAGAGACGTTATTGCAAAAGCAATTGAAGAAAAACAAGCAGTTATGGAAGAAGAAGAGGTGGCTAAAAAGCTTGCCTCCGAAACAATTGATGTAACACTTCCAGGAAGACCAGTAAAAACAGGAAACCATCATCCATTAACAAGAATCATTGAAGAAATCGAAGACCTCTTTATTGGTATGGGCTACACGATTGCAGAAGGCCCCGAAGTAGAAAGTGACTATTATAACTTTGAGGCTTTAAATTTACCAAAAGGTCATCCATCTCGTGATATGCAAGATTCCTTTTATATTACGGAAGAAATTCTTCTTCGTACACATACATCACCAATGCAAGCAAGAACGATGGAAAAGAAAGAAGGAAAGGGCCCGATTAAAATTATCTGCCCAGGAAAAGTTTATCGACGTGATAATGACGACGCAACGCATTCCCACCAATTCATGCAGATCGAGGGTCTTGTGGTAGGAGAAAATATTCAGATGAGTGACCTGAAAGGGACGTTAGATGTATTTGCGAAAAAAATCTTTGGTGAAGACCGTGAGATTCGCTTACGTCCTAGCTTCTTCCCATTCACAGAGCCTTCTGTTGAAATGGATATTTCTTGTAAAATTTGTAACGGAAAAGGATGTAGCGTTTGTAAAGGAACGGGTTGGATTGAAATTCTTGGAGCTGGAATGGTGCATCCAAATGTACTTGAAATGGCTGGCTATGATTCGAAAAAATATACAGGCTTTGCGTTCGGTATGGGGCCTGAAAGAATTGCGATGCTAAAATATGGCGTGGATGATATTCGTCATTACTATACAAATGATGTACGTTTCTTAAAGCAATTTTCGATACACGAATAGGAGGATAACAAGAATGTTTGTTTCTTATAAATGGCTACAAGAGTACGTGGACCTTTCTGGTGTCACAGCTTCTGAACTAGCCGATAAAATTACAAAAAGCGGGATTGAAGTGGAAGGCGTTGAGATTCTTAATGAAGGAATGAAAGGACTCGTCGTCGGTCACGTGTTAGAACGTGAGCAGCATCCAAATGCCGATAAGCTAAATAAATGTTTAGTAGATGTTGGAGAAGGAGAGCCAGTTCAAATCATCTGTGGTGCTCCGAATGTAGATAAAGGTCAACATGTTATTGTTGCAAAGGTGGGAGCTGTTCTCCCTGGAAACTTCAAAATTAAAAAAGCAAAGCTTCGCGGCGAAGAGTCAAACGGAATGATTTGTTCCTTGCAGGAGCTAGGGGTTGAAAGCAAGCTTGTTGCTAAGGAATTCTCAGAAGGGATATTCGTATTCCCGAATGAGGTAACAGTTGGGGACGATGCACTTGAGCTGTTAAGTCGTGATGATCAAATTTTAGAACTAGGTTTAACTCCGAACCGAGCGGATTGCTTAAGCATGCTAGGTGTAGCATATGAGGTTGCCGCAATTCTAGGAAAAGAAGTAAAGCTTCCGAAGCCTGAGGTTTCATCAATTAACGAAAAGGCTAGCGATTATATTTCTGTCACTGTAGATGCTCCGGAGGATAATCCACTTTACGTTGCCAAAGTGATTAAAAATGTAAAGGTTGGACCTTCTCCATTATGGATGCAAACACGTCTGATGGCTGCAGGGGTACGTCCTCATAATAATGTTGTCGATATTACCAATTACATTTTAATGGAATACGGTCAACCGCTTCATGCCTTTGACTATGATCGACTTGGTTCAAAAGAGATCGTTGTTCGTCGTGCACATCAAGGTGAAACGATTACAACGCTTGATGATGCCAAACGTACATTAACAACAGATCACCTTGTAATTACAAACGGAAAAGAACCGGTTGCATTAGCAGGAGTTATGGGTGGAGCAAACTCTGAGGTAGAAACAACAACGACAACCGTGTTACTAGAGTCTGCATATTTTGTTGGGGCACCCATTCGTAAAGCTTCGAAGGATCATGGTTTACGCAGTGAAGCTAGTGCACGCTATGAAAAAGGTGTGGATCCGAATCGTGTCAGAGCTGCAGCAGAAAGAGCGGCTGAGCTACTAGCACTGTATGCAAACGGAGAAGTATTAGAAGGATCTGTCGAGGCAGATGCGCTTAAGGTGGAGCCTGCGGTTGTTTCCATTACATTAGACAAAATCAATGGTGTGCTTGGTACCGAAATATCCATGGATGAGGTGCAAGATATCTTTGCCCGTCTACAATTTGTTACGAATGTTGAAGGAAACGAAATTACAGTAACTGTACCTACTCGTCGTGGCGATATTACTATTGAGGAAGATTTAGTTGAAGAGGTTGGAAGAATATACGGTTACGACTATATTCCTAAAACTCTTCCAAAGGGTGCTTCTACTCCAGGGAAATTAAGTGATTACCAGAAAAAGCGCAGAATCGTCCGTCGCTACTTAGAAAGTGCAGGAATATTTCAAGCAGTCACTTATTCTTTGACGAATGAGACAAAAGCCACTCAGTTTGCGCTAGATAAGCGTGAACCTGTTAAACTTGCGATGCCGATGAGTGAAGACCGTAGTGTACTACGTCTGAGCATCTTGCCACAGTTACTAGAAGTCGTAAAATACAATTCTGCTCGTCAAAATGATAGCATTGCATTATATGAAACAGGTGCTGTGTTCCTATCGACTGAACAAGATAAGCTTCCAGAAGAGAAGGAACATCTGGCAGCAGCGATTACTGGCTTATGGCATCAGCACCCATGGCAAGGGGAAAAGAAAGCTGTTGATTACTATGTTCTTAAAGGAGTGCTAGAAGGGTTACTCGCTCGCTTAGGGTTGACAGGAAGAGTGGAGTTCTCTCAAGCAACCGTGGATGGAATGCACCCAGGAAGAACAGCTGAAATTCTTTTAGATAATGAGAAAATTGGTTTTGTCGGACAGATTCATCCAAACGTTCAAAGAGAACTAGATTTAAAAGAAACGTATGTATTTGAACTATCTTTAAAGGCTTTACTAGAAGCAGAAATTGCTCCGTTACAATACGAATCAATTCCTCGTTACCCATCTATCACACGCGATATCGCGCTGGTTGTTGACAAGGAAGTGGTTGCGGGTACGCTTTCTGAAATTATTACAAAAGTTGGTGGAAGTTTACTGAAGGAAGTTTCTGTGTTTGATCTTTATGAAGGAGATCGCTTGGAAGAAGGAAAGAAATCCATTGCGTTTTCTTTAAGATATTTTGATCCAGAAAAAACACTAACTGACGAAGAAGTAACAAAGGCCCATGAAAAGGTATTAGATGCTGTGAAGGAGCAGGCTGGAGCAGTACTAAGAGGATAAATAGAAAAGGAGCATCCAAAATTGGAAGGCTCCTTTTCTCATTTTTTCGTAATCAGTTTCCATGCTTTTTCTGTATTAGCAAAATGCAGCTTAACAAAATGTGGAAGGATTTCTTTTCCCTTTGCTTGAATTAATTTAGCTGCTGCTACGTCTACTTGGGCACCTGCTCCTTTTGGAATAACAAATCCAGCTTCCTTTGAAAGATTTTCAAAGTGCTGTACAAATGCATAACGAGCTAGTATGGATGCGGCAGCAACAGCTAAGTGAACACTTTCTGCCTTTGTTGAGAAATACACATTTTCACGGTGGATCACTTTTTGCCCCTTAAGATACTGATAATACACTTCTTCTTTTGCGAACTGATCGATTAAAATGGCATCCGGTTTTTGCGGAGTTATTTTATTCAGCACATGTCCAATGGCTTGGTTATGCAACAGGGCTTTCAGTTTTCCTTGTGACATACCTGACTGCTGAAGCTGATTATATTTTTCATTGTGTAATGTTAATAGGCTATAAGGAATAACATGCTTGATTTCCTTTGCAATGGTTGAAATTTGCTCATCCTTTAGACCTTTTGAATCCTTTACGCCTAGCTCTCTTAATAGGGGGAGATGCTCTTTACTAACATAAGTTGCTACAACAGTAATAGGTCCGAAGTAGTCGCCAGTACCTACCTCATCCGAACCAACTACAGAAAGAGACTCAAAGTGCTCAGGGAGATGGCTTTTATTTGGTGAAGATTTCTGTGTCTTTTGATTCGTAGGTTGTTGCGCATCACCCCATTTTTTTGCTTCCACCTCACAGGAAGGACCTTGAAAAAGGACTTTACCGGATTTATATGCAGTTATGGAGCAACCAGACAGTTTTGCTGCAAACACCCCACCTGGTGGTATTTTAGGTAAAAGGCTTTGTTGGTAGTGCTCCTGCATCTTTTTTATTTGTTCCCCAGACTGTTTTAATACGACTTGACTCATTTTACACTCTCCAATAAAATACATATTTTTCCTTGATTCGTGTGATTTTGACATTCTTAACTTCCCAGCCAAATAATATTCATGTTATGATATAGTGTAGGATTCTTATGAATGGGGGCAATGCTGTGTCTGAAGCAGAAAAAAAGCGCACAACGGTTGAAATATACGGGCAACAGTATGTAATTGTAGGTAACGAAAGTGTTGAACATGTTCGATTGGTTGCCTCTTTGGTAAATAATAAAATGCGCGAAATTGGTCAGAAGAATCCCTCACTCGATAGTACAAAACTTGCAGTTCTTACAGCAGTGAATGCTGTAAATGATTATCTTAAAATAAAGGATCAACTTGAGCGCTTAGAAAGTGAACTAAAGAAGTAAAGGATTGAATGAATATGCTAAATCTTGCCATTGTCATTATATTATTAATAGGATTACTTGTTGGGCTTCGTAGAGGGTTTATCCTTCAATTTATTCATCTTACTGGCTTCATTATTGCATTTATTGTAGCAAAGGTCTATTATTCCGAACTGGCACCAAAACTAACCCTTTGGATTCCATATCCAAGCTTCGGTGATGCATCAAATTTACAAATCATTTTCTCAGAAGGAAATATGGAGGATGCATATTACCGGGGAATTGCTTTTGTTGCTATTTTCTTTGCAGTAAAGATTGTTCTACAAATAATTGGAAGTATGCTAGATTTTGTTTCCAATCTACCAATTTTAAAGACTTTTAATCGTTGGGCCGGAGGAATACTTGGATTTTTAGAGGTATATTTACTTCTGTTTATTATTTTATACATAGCAGCACTTCTACCAATTGAAGCCGTGCAATCACCTTTAGCTAGCTCTTCTCTGGCAAAGGGAATAGTTGAAAATACCCCCTATTTGTCTAATCTTGTGAAAGAGCTTTGGGGATAATATAAAACAGGATGATTATATAACTACTTCTCTTTTTTAAGAGAAGTTTTATTTTGTTTTATTTTCAAAAACTTTTTTGGATTACAATACGTACATAATACATAGTAGGTTTTAAAACATACTAAATTATTGGTGAAATAGAAGTGAATCATTCATAATGGGATATAGGTGAAAGTAGGTGGATAGTGTGGCAATACAAAAAAAAGAAGTGATTCGTTTACTTGAGACGATCGCTACCTATATGGAATTAAAAGGTGAAAATACATTTAAAGTGTCTGCTTTTAGGAAAGCAGCAAATAGCCTTGCAATAAATGAACAGGATTTATCACAAATCGATGATTTTACGACCATTTCAGGTATTGGCAAGGGGACAGCTGCTGTTATTATAGAATTTATCCAAGAGGGTCAATCCTCTGTACTAAAAGAACTTCAGGATGAAGTACCAAAGGGATTAATCCCCCTTCTACAACTGCCTGGCCTTGGTGGGAAAAAGATTGCCAAGCTATACAAAGAACTTTCGATAACGAATGTACACGAGTTAAAGCAGGCATGCGTGGACAAAAAGGTGAGAGAACTTGCCGGTTTTGGAGGAAAGACAGAGGAGAAAATTCTTCAATCAATCAACGAATTTGGTTCCAAACCAGATCGACTACCTCTTGCCTATATGTTACCAGTTGCACGGAAGATTGAACTTGCTCTTTCCGAAATGGATGGAGTGATTCGCTTTTCAAGAGCAGGTAGTATAAGAAGAATGAAGGAAACGATCAAGGATTTAGACTTCATTATCTCAACGGCTGATCCTCAATTGGTGAAAGAGCAGCTGCTCTCCATGGAGCAAATAAAAGAAGTTGTCTCCAAAGGAGATACAAAGGTTTCTATAATCCTGGAATTGGAGTTTGACGTTTCGATTGATTTTCGCCTTGTAAAGGATGAGGAATTTACCACGACTTTACACCATTTCACTGGCTCAAAGGACCATAATGTAAGAATGCGTCAACTAGCGAAGGAACGTGGTGAAAAAATAAGCGAATATGGTGTGGAACATATCGAAACCGGGGAAATTGTAACGTTTCATAGTGAAGAGGAGTTTTTTGCTCACTTTGGTTTGCCTTTTATTCCACCCGAAATGCGTGAGGATGGCACAGAAGTGGAACATTATACAGAAGAGCTTGAGATTATTGCTCTTGACCATATAAAAGGTGATCTACACATGCACTCGACATGGAGCGATGGTTCGCATTCTATTGAGGAAATGGTAGAAGCTTGTCGTGCAAAAGGGTATGAATATATGGCGATTACTGATCACTCACAATATTTAAAAGTGGCAAATGGACTAACGGTCGAGCGCTTGCGGAAACAACGTCAAGAAATTGATGAATTGAATCGGAAATATGATGATATTACGATTTTAGCAGGTGTTGAAATGGATATTTTACCTGACGGCTCCCTTGATTATGAAGATGAAGTTCTAGAACAAATGGATTTTGTCATTGCATCTATTCACTCCTCTTTTTCACAGCCACAGGATAAGATTATGGGACGTCTTAAAACAGCTTTGAAAAATAAACATGTACATATGATTGCACATCCGACGGGTAGAAAGATTGGAAAGCGTGACGGGTATTCAGTAGATATTGAGCAATTGATTGAACTAGCAAAAGAAACAAATACTTGGTTAGAATTGAATGCGAATCCAAATCGACTTGACCTTTCCTCAGAGCACGTACGTATGGCCCAAGAAGCAGGTGTAAAACTTGTAATTAATACTGATGCTCATATGGTTGAAACATTAGCTCATATGGACACGGGAATATCTGCAGCGAAAAAAGGATGGGTTCAAAAACAATCAGTTATCAATTCTTTGGCTAAGGAAGAATTTCTTGAGCTATTAAAAAGGCGAAAAGAAGACAGAAGATAGACCTTATTTTGAAATAGGAGGCACACTCCATGCAAGAAAGAGTTTTAAAGGTATTGGAATTTACAAAAGTGAAAGAGCAGTTAATTGAACATGCTTCTTCAAGCTTAGGAAAAGACAAAGTAAATGCACTTGTTCCTTCGACTGATTTCGAGGAGGTGGTACGTAGCCAGGAAGAAACGGATGAAGCAGCAAAGGTTCTTCGATTAAAAGGCAATGTTCCTCTCACAGGAATTTATGATATTAGAATGCAAGTAAGACGCTCCGCAATCGGTGGAGTACTAAGTCCACTTGAACTTGTACAAGTAGCTAGTACGATTCATGCAAGCAGGATGATGCGTCGCTTTATAGAAGATATGGTTGAACAAGGAATAGAGATTCCTATTTTAGATGAATATGCAAGTAACATCATTGTGCTCGCAGAACTAGAAGAGCCCATTCGAATGGCAATCGATGAGAGTGGAGAAGTACTGGATACGGCTAGTGATACCCTACGCTCTCTTAGAAGTCAGCTACGAACAAAAGAAGCAAGAGTTCGCGAAAGACTTGAATCAATGATTCGGTCTTCCAATGCGGCTAAAATGCTTTCAGACGCAATTATCACGATTCGAAATGACCGGTTTGTTATACCTGTTAAACAAGAATATCGAGGACATTATGGAGGAATTATTCACGATCAAAGTTCCTCAGGTCAAACCCTGTTCATCGAACCGCAAACAATCGTGCAGTTAAACAACGATGTGCAAGCGATTCGTGTCAAGGAGAAGCAGGAAATAGAACGTATTTTGGTTGAATTATCCGGGAAAGTTGGAATGTTTGAGAGCGAGTTAAGTACAATTGTTGAGGTATTAACAGACCTAGACTTTATGTTTGCGAAGGCAAGGTATAGTAAAAGAATAAAGGGATCTAAACCAAAAATGAATAACGAAGGAATCATCTCCTTGTTTAAAGCAAGACATCCCTTGATTGCCATGGATGAAGTGGTTCCAAATGATATTTTACTGGGTAAGACTTATTCCACAATCGTAATAACTGGACCTAATACCGGAGGAAAGACGGTTACACTAAAGACCGTCGGTTTATGTACATTAATGGCTCAGGCCGGGTTACAAATACCTGCCCTTGATGGATCAGAAATGGCTGTCTTTGGTCAAGTGTTTGCCGATATTGGTGATGAACAGTCGATTGAGCAAAGTCTAAGTACTTTTTCTTCTCATATGGTAAATATCGTAGACATTTTAAATGATGTAAGCTTTGATAGTCTTGTTCTATTTGACGAGCTAGGTGCAGGTACAGACCCACAGGAAGGAGCTGCACTTGCTATTTCGATATTAGACTCTGTCTATAAAACAGGGGCAAGAGTAGTTGCCACAACCCATTATCCGGAATTAAAGGCATATGGCTATAACCGGGAAGGGGTAATAAACGCAAGTGTTGAGTTTGATGTTGAAACATTAAGTCCGACGTATAAGCTTCTAATTGGGGTTCCAGGTCGAAGCAATGCGTTTGAAATTTCCAAACGCCTTGGGTTAAAGGAAAAAGTCATTGATATGGCACGATCACATGTTAGCTCGGAGAGTAACGAAGTCGATCAAATGATTGCAGCGCTTGAGGCAAGTAAAAAACAAGCCGAAAATGAGTTAGAAGAGGCACATGACACATTAAGGCAGGCTGAAAAGCTTCATAAG
The DNA here is from genome assembly GCF_036676585.1 of Robertmurraya sp. Taxonomy (NCBI): domain Bacteria; kingdom Bacillati; phylum Bacillota; class Bacilli; order Caryophanales; family Bacillaceae; genus Robertmurraya; species Robertmurraya sp. Next base: position 85,164 of record NZ_JAKFCQ010000025.1, on the reverse strand, counting down.
GATCTTCAAGAAGAGATTGTCTCCTATTATAAAGAAAAAGACATATTACGTGAAAAAGCCGAGCGTGAGGCGCAAGCAATTATTGAAAAGGCGAAACAAGAAGCGGAAGAAGTCATTCGAGAGCTCCGTCGAATGCGAATCGAGAAAAAAGCTGATATCAAAGAACATGAATTAATTGATGCCAAAAAGAGACTAAATGAAGCAGTACCTGTTTCGGAAAAATCATTGAATAATGAGGCACGAAAACAGAAACATAAATTCCATGTTGGTGATGAAGTAAAGGTATTAACATTTGACCAAAAGGGACATTTAGTTGAAAAGGTATCTGATGAGGAGTGGCAGGTTCAAATAGGTATTCTAAAAATGAAGGTCCAAGAAAAGGATTTGGAGTTTATCCAATCGGAAAAACCTAAGGTACAAAAGCATGTGACAACGATACAGGGAAGAGATTCAAACGTTTCCATAGAGCTAGATCTCAGAGGGGAACGCTATGAGGATGCTCTGTTTAGAGTAGAAAAATACATCGATGATGCTTTATTATCTAATTATCCAAGAGTGTCGATCATTCATGGAAAAGGCACTGGAGCATTAAGGCAGGGTGTACAAGAGTACTTGAAAAATCATCGGTCTGTGAAAAAGATTCGCTTTGGTGAGGCTGGAGAAGGCGGTTCTGGTGTAACAATCGTTGAGTTCAAGTAAGTAGGAGGAAGAGGAAGTTGAACGGTTTCTGGGAGAATGAATATGTTCATATAGCCGCATATTGCAGTGTTGTTATTTTATGTATGATCGTATTTCTTGCCATTTTTGAACTTGTTACGAAATACCGAAATTGGGAAGAAATTCAAAATGGAAATGTTGCCGTTGCAATGGCGACTGGTGGGAAAATTTTTGGAATCGCCAATATTTTTAGGCATTCGATTGAGCAGCATGACTCACTCATAACCATGATTGGATGGGGAATATTTGGTTTCTTTTTACTACTGGTGGCTTATTTTATTTTTGAGTTTTTAACACCAAAATTTAAAATTGATGAAGAAATTCAGAATGACAACCGAGCTGTGGGGTTAATTTCAATGGTTATATCAGTTGGATTATCGTATGTAATTGGGGCAGGCATATCTTAAAGGAGTACGTAAATGGAAAAGCTAGCAAAAATACTTCTAATCCTTTGTGGAATCTTTGTGTTTATAGGAATTTTTTATTTAGTCTTTTAAAATCGCCTTTTACAGGCGATTTTTTTGTAGTAGGACAACTTTTTACTTCCATACACATATAGGGGGAGAATTTAAATTGTCACATATTATTCACTATATTATAATTAAGATGAGTAATCAGAAATTTCTATACAATTTCTTTGTAGGAGGGATGGAGAATGAGTGAACATAGGCCGTGGCTCGCTAATTACCCAGAGGAAATACCGGCTACCTTAACGTATAAGTCAGAACCTGTTCAAACCTATTTGACGAACGCAGCAAAGGAGTTTCCGAATAAATCGGCTATTCATTTTATGGGCAAGGAAATGAGCTATGAAACATTACATGAACATGCCTGCAAGTTAGCTTCTTATTTACAAAAGCTCGGGTTAGAAAAAGGTGATCGAGTCGCAATGATGCTTCCAAATTGCCCTCAAGCTGTTGTTTCGTACTACGGAATTTTATTAGCCGGAGGAGTTGTGGTTCCGACTAACCCGTTGTACACAGAAAGAGAAATTGAATATCAAATGAAGGACTCTGGTGCAAAAGCCATTATCACATTAGATATTTTATTTCCGCGTGTTAGCAAAGTATTCACACAAACCAATTTGGAACATATAATTGTAACCGCTATCAAGGATTATCTACCCTTCCCAAAAAATCTCATTTATCCATTTATCCAAAAGAAACAATATGGAATTACCGTGTCTGTTAAGCATGAAGGATGTCATCACTTATTAACAGAAATTATTAAGCAGTCAAATAAAGAGATAAAAAGCTTCTCAGTCGATTTTGAAGAGGATCTTGCTATTATTCAATACACCGGTGGAACGACCGGAGCTCCTAAGGGGGTCATGCTTACCCATAGGAACCTTGTTTCGAATGCAGCGATGAGTAACGCCTGGTTATATAAATGTAAACGAGGGGAAGAAATCATTTTAGCCATTATTCCATTTTTCCACGTATATGGCATGACAGCAGTCATGATTCTTTCCGTAATGCAAGGACAAAAGATGGTATTGCTTCCGAAGTTTGATCCAGAACAAACATTAAAGACGATAGAGAAACAACGGCCAACTTTATTTCCAGGAGCTCCAACCATCTATATCGGTTTGTTAAATCACCCAGACCTTTCTAAATATGATCTTTCTTCCATCGATTCGTGTATCTCAGGCTCCGCGCCTCTTCCAGTGGAGGTACAGGAGAAATTTGAGGAAATAACTGGAGGGAAGTTAGTGGAAGGCTATGGGCTGACAGAATCCTCTCCAGTAACTCATTCAAATTTTTTATGGGATCGTCCAAGAATAAAAGGAAGTATTGGGGTGCCTTGGCCAGATACAGATGCGGTGATATTATCCTTTGAAACCGGAGATCCATTACCACCTGGTGAAATTGGTGAGATTGCTGTAAAGGGACCACAAGTCATGAAGGGATACTGGAACAAGCCTGAAGAAACCGACCAGGTGTTAAGAGATGGCTGGCTTCTTACGGGGGATTTAGGGTATATGAATGAAGAAGGCTATTTCTTCGTTGTTGACCGTAAAAAGGATATGATTATCGCTGGCGGATTTAATATTTATCCAAGAGAAATTGAAGAAGTCATGTATGAGCATCCTAGTGTGCAAGAGGTTGTTGTTGTTGGAGTTCCCGACCCATATCGAGGGGAGACGGTAAAGGCATATATTGTGTTGAAGGAAAGTGCTACTACTACGGAAGAAGAGTTGAATTCTTTTGCGAGAAAACATCTTGCCTCCTATAAGGTTCCTAGAATGTATGAATTTCGATCAGAACTTCCAAAAACGGCAGTGGGGAAAATTTTGAGGAGAGCATTAGTTGAAGAAGAAAAAATGAAAAGAGATGACAATCAACAGAAACAGGCTTAACTCTTCATAGCCGATTCGTCGGCTGTTTATTTTTGCGAAAGCAGGCTTGTACAGTCCATGTAGTTATGGCATGATAGTAGTGCAAATAATACGTGAAATTCTTGACAGAATTACGTTTACCAACTATTATAAATTTATGAATGATGATTCATTCATAAATGCAATGACCTTCTTGAAAGGAGGGGGAATGATTTTGAAGAAAGACAAACCAAAGTATCGACAGATTATTGATGCGGCTGTCATTGTGATAGCAGAAAATGGATATCACCAAGCTCAAGTTTCTAAAATTGCCAAACAAGCAGGCGTTGCTGATGGCACCATCTATTTGTATTTTAAAAACAAAGAAGATATCCTCATTTCTCTTTTCCAAGAAAAAATGGGGGCTTTTATAGAAAAGATTGAGGAGAAGATAGAGGGAAAGAAAAGCGCAGCAGAGAAATTATTACTTATGATTGAAATGCATTTTCAAATGTTATCAAAGGATCGTCATTTAGCTATCGTCACACAGCTAGAATTGCGACAATCAAATAAAGACCTTCGCTTAAAAATTAATGAAGTATTAAAAGGTTATTTACATGTTGTTGACAATATACTTATTGAGGGAAGAGATTCCGGTGAATTTTCACAAGATCTCGATATTCGCCTGGCAAGGCAGATGATCTTTGGAACAATGGATGAAACAGTTACAACTTGGGTCATGAATGAGCAAAAATATGATTTAACAGCACTTGCAGAACCGGTCCAGAAACTTTTAATTAATGGGTGTGGAAAGAGATAATCTTTATTATACGAATGAGGGGGAGAACTTATGGGCTTTTTGCATTGGTCTCATGAAGAGTTCATTGCAACAATTAAAATTGAACGTCCTCCAGCAAATGCGTTATCATCTCAGGTGTTAAAAGAACTATCGGATATTCTTGATGAAATCGAATTTCATCAAGATATCCGAGTCATCGTGTTGCGTGGTGAGGGGAGATTTTTCTCAGCAGGGGCAGATATTAAAGAGTTTACAACGATTTCAACAGGAGAGGATTTTGGTAGTCTTTCCACTCTTGGTCAAGATTTGTTTGAACGAATGGAGCGTTACCCAAAACCAATTATTGCTGTAATCCATGGGGCCGCTTTAGGCGGGGGACTTGAGCTGGCGATGGCCTGTCACTTCCGATTAGTTACAGAGAATGCAAAGCTTGGCTTACCGGAGCTTCAACTCGGATTAGTACCTGGTTTTGCGGGATCGCAACGATTACCAAAATACGTTGGAACAGCTAAAGCAGCAGAAATGTTATTTACAAGTGATCCTATCACGGGAGTGGAAGCGGTTCAATGCGGGCTAGCCAATCATGCCTTCCTTGAGGAAGAGCTGCTAGAGAAATCCTATAAAATCGCAAAAAAGATTGCTAAGAAAAGTCCTATAGCACTTAGCGCAGCGATTGAACTCCTTAATTATGGAAAAACAAATGAGTTTTATTCAGGGGTTAAAAAAGAAGTTGAGCTATTTGAAAAAGTATTTCTGTCTAAAGACGGACAGGAAGGAATATCGGCGTTTCTCGAAAAAAGAGAGCCAAAGTTTACAGGGGAATGACGAAAACTCACAGCAGTTGCTAAGTGGGTTTCCTTTTTCAGATAAATTTCCTTAATCTTTAGAACCAAATAAATGTTTAGATATATAGGAGGGGAACTTATGAATATCTATGTTTTGTTAAAGAGAACGTTTGATACGGAAGAGAAAATAACGATTGCTGGCGGGAAAATTAATGAGGACGGTGCTGAATTTATCATCAACCCGTATGATGAATATGCAGTTGAAGAAGCAATTCAAGTTCGTGATGCACATGGTGGTGAAGTAACAGTTATATCTGTTGGTAGTGAAGAATCAGAGAAACAGCTTCGCACAGCTTTAGCAATGGGAGCAGATAAAGCGGTACTTGTAAATATTGAAGATGATGTTGAAGCTTCTGACCAGTATACAACAGCCAAAATCATTGCCCAATACTTAAAAGATCAAGAAGTTGATTTAATTATCGCTGGAAATGTAGCTATTGATGGTGGTTCAGGTCAGGTCGGCCCGCGTGTGGCAGAATTACTTGAAATCCCTTATGTAACGACCATTACTAAGCTAGAAATACAGGGTACAAAAGCAACAGTTGTTCGCGATGTTGAAGGTGATTCAGAAGTCATTGAGACCTGTCTTCCACTACTAGTAACGGCACAACAAGGATTAAATGAACCAAGATATCCTTCTTTACCTGGAATTATGAAGGCAAAGAAAAAACCGCTAGAACAGTTAGAATTAGACGATCTTGACCTAGAGGAAGACGATGTTGAGGCTAAGACGAAGACAATTGAAATTTATCTACCACCTAAAAAAGAAGCTGGTAAAGTGTTAGCAGGTGACTTGAACGATCAAGTTAAAGAGCTTGTAACTCTTCTTCATACAGAAGCAAAGGTAGTGTAATTATTCTTTTCATATGAGCGGAATTAAATTTTGCAGGAGGGGAACTTGATGGCTAGAAAAGTGTTAGTTTTAGGGGAAGTTAGAGACGGAGCATTACGTAATGTGTCTTTTGAAGCATTGTCAGCGGGGAAGACAATTGCTGAAGGTGGAGAAGTGGTTGGTGTTTTAGTTGGCGAAAGTGTAAGCGCTTTAGGACAGGAGTTAATACAGCATGGAGCTAGCCGCGTGGTTGTGATTGAACATGCTGAGCTTGCTCAATATACATCTGATGGTTATTCGCAAGCATTATTGGCTGTGATTGAAGAAGAAAAGCCAGAGGGACTTGTGTTTGGACACACGGCACTAGGGAAGGATCTTTCTCCAAGAATTGCCGGGAAACTGAATTCTGGATTAATCTCCGATGCTACAGCGATTGAAGTAGCTGGTGGAAATGTTGTATTTACTAGACCAATCTACTCTGGTAAAGCTTTTGAAAAGAAGATAGTGACGGATGGAATTATTTTTGCGACAATCCGACCGAATAACATTTCTGCACTTCAAAAGGATGAATCACTTTCAGGGGAAGTCAATCCTTTAACTGTCGACATAAAAGATCTACGTACTATTATTAAAGAGGTTGTGCGAAAAGCTAGTGAGGGTGTAGACCTATCTGAGGCAAAAGTTGTTATAGCCGGTGGACGTGGTGTGAAGAGCGAAGAAGGCTTTGAGCCTTTAAAAGAACTGGCTACCGTACTTGGAGGAGCAGTAGGAGCTTCAAGGGGTGCATGTGATGCGGAGTACTGTGATTATTCCTTACAAATTGGTCAAACAGGAAAAGTTGTGACACCGGACCTTTATATCGCTTGTGGAATTTCTGGAGCTATTCAGCATTTAGCTGGAATGTCTAACTCAAAGGTCATTGTGGCTATAAATAAAGACCCAGAAGCAAATATTTTTAAAGTGGCTGACTATGGAATTGTCGGAGATTTGTTTGAAGTGGTTCCACTATTAACAGAGGAATTTAAAAAAATAAAAATCAATGCATAACGGGCAAAGAGCGGTTTAAAAGAGCCGCTCTTTCCTTTTTTATGCTGTTTTAACGGAAGAATATCGTTTCATAAAATGGGCAAATTACATAAGAAAACAACAGCGAGACATATTATTAGCATCGACTGAAAAACGGTGATATACTGACGTTAGTATTTTACTACTAAAAGCAATCGAGACTTATTTCTCGGAAGCAATACTTAAGGAGGCATGAAAATGGCTATTTCAAATGCTACAGATCAAAACTTTTCAACAGAAACTGGTACAGGCCTAGTGCTTGCAGATTTTTGGGCTCCATGGTGCGGTCCATGTAAGATGATTGCTCCAGTTCTTCAAGAGCTTGATTCAGAAATGGGAGACAAAGTCAAAATCGTTAAAATCGATGTTGACGAAAACCAAGAAACTGCAGCAAAGTTTGGAGTTATGAGCATTCCAACACTTCTTATCATGAAAGATGGAGAAGTAATTGATAAAGTTGTAGGCTTCCAACCGAAAGAAGCTTTAGAAGAGCGCTTAAACTCTCATCTATAAAATGCGTAAACCACTCATCCTGAGTGGTTTTTTCTTTTCCAGTTGGCTCCTACTATATATCCCCTCAAAAAAACTTTATAATACAATCAGAGTGTTTTGTAGTTGGAGGTGTACCTTTTGAATGAGATGATAAAAAATAAACTTGCCTTATTACCTGATCAACCTGGATGTTATTTGATGAAGGATCGGCAAGGGACAATTATATATGTTGGTAAAGCGAAAGTATTAAAAAACCGTGTCAGGTCGTATTTTACTGGGTCTCACGATGGAAAAACGCAAAGGCTTGTTTCTGAAATAGAGGATTTCGAATATATCGTTACATCATCCAATATTGAAGCACTAATTCTAGAGTTAAATTTAATAAAGAAACATGATCCTAAGTACAATGTGATGTTAAAGGACGATAAAACATATCCTTTTATTAAGTTAACTGCAGAAAGGCATCCACGGCTGATTACAACCCGTAAGGTGAAAAAGGACAAAGGGAAATATTTTGGTCCATACCCGAATGTGTCTGCTGCAAACGAAACCAAAAAGCTTTTGGATCGAATTTATCCTTTAAGAAAATGCTCAACATTGCCTGATAGAGTATGCTTATATTATCATCTTGGCCAATGTCTGGCTCCTTGTGTGAAGGAAGTAAAAGAATCGACCTACAAAGAACTTGTAGAAGAAATTACAAAGTTTTTAAATGGTGGTTATAAGGACATTAAAAAAGACCTTACACAAAAGATGCAAGCTGCTGCAGAAGAGCTTGATTTCGAAAGAGCAAAGGATTTCCGTGATAAAATCGCCCATATAGAAGCAACGATGGAAAAACAAAAAATGACAACGACTGATTTTACTGACCGAGATGTGTTCGGCTATTCGGTTGATAAAGGGTGGATGTGTGTTCAAGTATTTTTTGTTCGCCAAGGCAAGCTCATTGAGAGAGACATCTCCATGTTCCCTATTTACGGAGAAGCGGAAGAAGAATTTTTAACGTTCTTAGGTCAATTTTACGATCAATCCAGTCATTTTAAACCAAAAGAGATTTTGTTACGTGATGAAGTAGACCTAGAATTAGCGGAACAACTTCTACAAACAAAGGTTTTGCAGCCTAAACGTGGACAGAAAAAGGACCTAGTAGAGTTAGCTACAAAAAATGCAAGCATTGCTCTTAAAGAAAAATTCTCGCTCGTGGAGAGAGATGAAGAGAGAACGATTAAAGCAGTCGAGCAACTAGGAGAGCAGCTAGGCATCTATACCCCACATCGAATTGAAGCATTTGATAATTCAAATATCCAAGGAACAGATCCAGTTTCGGCAATGGTTGTATTTATTGATGGAAAGGCAGCAAAAAGAGAGTATCGAAAATACAAGATTAAGTCTGTTAAGGGTCCTGATGATTATGAATCGATGAGGGAAGTAACAAGAAGACGATATTCTCGTGTGCTTAAAGAAAATCTTCCACTTCCAGATCTGATTATGATAGACGGTGGAAAGGGTCATGTAGAAGCGGTAAGAGATATTTTGGAAAATGAACTTGGTCTAGACATTCCGATAACTGGACTCGTGAAAGATGAGAAACATAGAACCTCACAGCTATTGTATGGGAAGCCATTAGCGGTCGTTCCGCTTGAACGGAATAGCCAGGAATTTTATTTGCTCCAAAGAATTCAAGACGAAGTACATCGATTTGCTATCACGTTTCACAGGCAACTTCGAGGAAAAAACGTGTTTCAGTCGATTTTGGATGATGTTCCGGGAATCGGTGAGAAAAGGAAGAAACAATTATTAAAAGCCTTTGGGTCGGTAAAAAAAATGAAGGAAGCAAACAAAGAGGACTTTTTATCTATTGGACTTCCACAAAATACAGTAGATCTGTTAATGAAAAAATTACAAGAATAGCATTGTAGACACCAGAAGGCTGTGCTATAATTAGGAAAATTTTATATTAATCACTTAATTGTTAAGTGAAGGTAGAGGTGCGAGCACCAATAGTACCAGCTTTGAGAATGCTGAGATTCAATGAGAAGCTGTGAAAGGGGATGTTCGCCGAAGTGGATAGGTCTCTGAATTGCCATATCTGCTGGTCCTGTGTTGAATAAATACTGGATTGTCAAGACTGTATGTCTTGGAGAGCTATCTCACTGTGTATAAGTCCGTATTTATGTACGTTCATTCACGCAGCCATGAGATATCTCTCATGGCTTTTTTGTATTTTCAAAAAAAGCCCATGAAAGAGATGAAAAGAAAGTAGGGGTAAATATGGGATTGGTTGTCCAAAAGTTTGGTGGTACATCGGTAGGAAATGTAGATCGTATTAAGCATGTGGCCGATCGAGTAATTGAAGAAAAGATGCGAGGGAACGACGTAGTGGTCGTTGTGTCTGCAATGGGGAAAACAACTGACGAATTAGTGGGACTAGCAAATCAAATCTCAAGCCGTCCAAATAAACGTGAAATGGATATGCTTCTTACGACAGGTGAGCAAGTGACCATCGCATTATTGTCGATGGTGTTAATAGAAAAAGGCTATGAAGCAATATCCTTTACTGGTTGGCAAGCAGGAATTGAAACGGAGGCAGTTCATGGAAATGCTAGGATTTTACACATTAATACAACTAAAATCCAAACAGAGCTACATAAAGGGAAAATAGTTGTCGTAGCCGGCTTTCAAGGAATTGCCATTGATGGAGCGGTGTCAACTCTTGGTAGAGGAGGGTCTGATACAACAGCAGTGGCATTAGCGGCCGCACTGAAAGCTGATAAATGTGATATTTATACCGATGTAACAGGTGTATTTACAACAGATCCACGTTATGTGAAAGAGGCAAGAAAGCTTAAGTCTGTTTCTTACGATGAAATGTTAGAGTTAGCTAACTTAGGTGCGGGAGTGTTGCATCCAAGGGCCGTTGAATATGCAAAAAATTATGCAGTCCCACTTGAAGTACGGTCAAGTATGGAGCGAGAAAATGGAACGATAATCGAGGAGGAAGTATCAATGGAACAAAGTTTAGTTGTACGAGGTGTTGCCTTTGAAGATGAAATTACGAGAGTGAGTGTTTTAGGCCTTCCAAATGGATTGACGAATCTGTCAACGATTTTCACCATCTTAGCAAAAAATCATTTAAACGTTGATATTATTATTCAAAGTATGACGAATGAATCAACGACAAATTTATCTTTTTCAATTAAAAGCACAGATTTGGAAGAAACCATGGCTGTTCTTCAGGCTAATAAAGATTCCTTGAAATATGAAAGTATAGAAGCAGAGCCAAACCTTGCAAAAGTGTCGATTGTAGGTTCAGGGATGATTTCTAATCCTGGGGTTGCAGCAGAAATGTTTGAAGTTCTAGCCGCAGGGGGGATTCAGGTAAAGATGGTAAGTACCTCTGAAATTAAGGTTTCTACAGTAATAGAGGAAGCACAAATGCTGAAAGCAGTTGAAGCGCTTCACGAAGCATTTGAGTTGTCCGGAAAATCTGTTAAGGCATAAAACAATGACTTGAAGAAAAAAGATAAAACTAAAAAGCTTTCATAAAAAATATGAAAGCTTTTTACGTACTATTCAATAGAATCTTTTCTATCCCAACGTACAGTGAAGGAAACCGTAGCGAGCTTTTTCTTCGGGTGTTCATACGTTTCAGTAATTACCTGTTGTTGTTCTTCCATTTGTTGAGCCAAGAATCCTGCTTCCAATTGGAAGTGACATTCTGGAAACTCTTTAAAGCGATTTTTGATTAAGTCACTCGATAATTCAAACTCAAGCTCATTCTTTTTTTCAGATTTAATTTGTAGTGTGCCCCAACCTGCCTGTTGGAAAAAAGTAATAATTTCTTCGACCGACTGCAAAGGGTACTTTCTGGCTAAAGCCTTACCTGCCCAGTATAAAATAGAAGCTGTTTCTCTTCCAAGAATGTCTGGAAGAAGCACTTCTCTTAGTAATTCATATCCAAAGGCTGGAACAAGTGCAGGATCTGTGGCCGAAATAGGTTGTTCTAATTTCAATTCACTCAAAACATGTCCCCCACTTTCTATTATTCTATTATATACATTTTCCGGGGAAATACGCATGAAAACAAAAAAAACTGATTTAAAAAATTTTTACATTAATTGTTATATCAATATAAAAGAAAGCGCTGTAAAATGTTTATACATAAGCGTTAATAGTGATATCAATATATTAAAAATATTTTGTATATATAGAGCATTTTATGTATCCGTTTTCTTGACGCTCTTTCATGTTGGGAGTAAAATGAACATGTCACATAATTGTAAAAATTATTGTAAAAAAACGGATATTATTTTAGTCATTCCGTTTAATTTTTAAGGGGGGTAAAGTTCATGGCAGGAAACCGAGAGTTTTTTTATCGAAGATTACACTCGCTGCTTGGAGTCATTCCAGTTGGTCTATTTCTTGTGCAGCACCTTGTAGTCAATCATTTTGCAACTGGGGGGGAAGAATCATTTAACAAAGCGTCTCATTTTATGGAGAGTTTGCCGTTTCGATATGTATTAGAAACGTTCGTGATTTTTTTACCTTTATTATTCCACGCAATTTACGGGCTTTATATTGCGTTTACAGCAAAAAATAATACGAGTAATTATGGGTTTTTCCGCAATTGGATGTTCATGCTTCAGCGTATATCTGGAGTAGTAACACTAGTATTCGTAACATGGCATGTGTGGGAAACAAGAATTGCAGCAGCATTCGGTGCAGAGGTTAACTTCAATATGATGGAAAGCATTCTTTCGAATCCATTTATGCTCTGGTTCTATATCATCGGTGTGATTTCAACCACCTTCCACTTTGCAAATGGACTATGGTCTTTCTTTGTAAGTTGGGGAATTACTGTTACACCACGTTCTCAACTTATTTCTACTTATGTTACATTAGGAGTTTTTATCGCCCTATCCATAGTTGGTGTGCGCGCTATTATTGCATTCATTTAATTTAATAGGTTCTAATTTTTATAGAAACGAACGGGATATACTTTGATATTAGTTAGGGAGTGACTCACGATGGGTAAAGGAAAGGTGATCGTAGTCGGCGGCGGTCTAGCTGGCTTAATGGCAACAATTAAAGTTGCGGAAGCAGGAAGTCCGGTCGAATTATTTTCATTAGTTCCAGTAAAACGTTCGCACTCTGTTTGTGCCCAAGGTGGTATTAACGGAGCGGTAAATACAAAAGGTGAAGGTGACTCTCCATGGGAGCACTTTGATGATACAGTATACGGCGGTGACTTTTTAGCGAACCAACCACCAGTTAAAGCGATGACAGAAGCTGCACCAGGAATTATCCATTTGCTTGATCGTATGGGTGTTATGTTCAACCGTACACCTGAAGGGCTTTTGGACTTCCGTCGTTTTGGTGGAACACAGCATCACCGTACCGCTTTTGCTGGTGCGACAACAGGGCAACAACTTTTATATGCACTAGATGAGCAAGTACGTCGCCACGAAGTAGCTGGTTTAGTTACTAAATATGAAGGATGGGAATTTCTCGGGTCTGTCATTGATGATGAAGGGGTTTGCCGAGGGATTGTTGCTCAGAATCTCACATCAATGGAAATTAAGTCATTTGCAGCAGACGCTGTAATTTTGGCTACGGGTGGTCCTGGGATTATCTTTGGTAAGTCAACAAACTCAGTAATTAACACGGGCTCCGCAGCGTCCATTGCATACCAACAAGGTGTGTATTATGCGAATGGAGAGTTTATTCAAATTCATCCAACTGCGATTCCTGGAGACGATAAATTGAGACTTATGAGTGAATCGGCTCGTGGGGAAGGTGGACGAGTTTGGACGTACAAGGATGGAAAGCCATGGTATTTCTTAGAAGAGAAGTATCCAGCTTACGGAAATCTTGTCCCACGTGATATCGCCACTCGTGAAATCTTTCACGTCTGTGTTGACTTGAAGCTTGGTATTAATGGGGAAAACATGGTTTATCTGGATCTTTCTCATAAAGATCCAAAGGAACTGGACATTAAGCTCGGTGGTATTATCGAAATCTATGAAAAATTTATGGGTGATGACCCACGAAAAGTTCCTATGAAGATTTTCCCTGCTGTCCACTATTCAATGGGTGGTCTTTGGGTAGATTATGATCAAATGACAAATATTCCTGGGTTATTTGCTGCTGGAGAGTGTGATTATTCTCAGCATGGAGCAAATCGCCTCGGTGCGAACTCCTTATTATCAGCTATTTATGGAGGAATGGTAGCTGGTCCGAAGGCGTTAGATTATATTAGCGGGTTAAGCAAGAACGTTGATTCTATTTCTTCTTCCGTCTTTGATCGTTATGTAAAAGAAGAAGAACAAAAGTGGAATAAGATCATGACATTAGATGGTAATGAAAATGCTTATGTTCTTCATAAAGAGCTTGGAGAGTGGATGACAGACAATGTAACAGTTGTTCGCCACAACGATAAACTATTAAAAACAGACGAAAAAATCGTAGAGCTACTAGAGCGCTATGAAAAAATTAATATTAACGATACAGCTAAGTGGAGCAACCAAGGTGCTATTTTTACTCGTCAGCTTCAAAATATGCTTCAGCTTGCAAGAGTCATTACAATTGGTGCATACAACCGTAACGAAAGCCGCGGTGCCCACTATAAACCGGAATTCCCAGAGCGTAACGATGAGGAGTTTTTAAAGACAACCATGGCTCGATTTGTGGATGCGAAATCAGCACCACACTTCCATTATGAAGAGGTTGACACAGGGTTAATAGCTCCACGAAAGAGAGACTACTCTAAGAAGAAAGGGGATAACTAAACATGTCTGAAAAAAGAACAGTCGTTTTTAAAATTACAAGACAGGATAGTCCTGACACGGCCCCTTACGAAGAAGAATTCGAGTTAGACTATCGTCCAAATATGAATGTAATTTCCGCTTTAATGGAAATTCGTAGAAACCCAGTGAATAAGCAAGGGAAACATACTACTCCAATCACTTGGGATATGAACTGTTTAGAGGAAGTTTGTGGTGCTTGTTCAATGGTGATTAATGGAAAGCCTAGACAATCATGTACAGCACTAATCGATCAGTTAGAACAACCGATTCGTTTAGAGCCAATGAGAACTTTCCCTGTTGTTCGTGATCTTCAGGTTGACCGCAGTCGTATGTTTGACTCTTTAAAGAAAGTGAAAGCTTGGATTCCGATTGATGGCACTTATGATCTTGGACCTGGTCCGCGTATGCCAGAAAGAAAACGTCAATGGGCATATGAGTTATCCAAATGTATGACATGTGGTGTTTGCTTAGAGGCTTGTCCGAATGTAAACAGTAAGTCAAACTTCATCGGTCCTGCTCCTCTTTCTCAAGTTCGATTATTTAATGCTCATCCTACGGGCGAGATGAATAAAGCAGAGCGTTTGGATGCAATCATGGGTGATGGTGGACTCGCGAATTGTGGAAATTCACAAAACTGTGTCCAGTCTTGTCCAAAGGGCATTCCTTTAACAACATCTATTGCTGCATTAAATAGAGATACTACGTTCCAAGCATTTAAAAACTTCTTTGGAAGCGATCAAGTATAAGAAAAATTTTTATTAACCCCTTTGTATGTCAAAGGGGTTTTTCATTTGTCAAAAGAGAGGGCCCCTTGTATAATTAAAGAATGAATATTCATTCATTTGGTTATACAAGGGGGATTTTATGAAAAAGGTGAGCTATATCCACGATTTTGCTACTTGGGAACAAGGTTTCTCCTACTCTAACAAAATAAAAGTTCGCTTTTCAGAGACTGATATGTTTGGACATATGAACAATACGGTTCCATTTGCATATTTTGAAGAATCGCGGATCGAATTTTTTAAACATATTGGCCTTATGCAGGATTGGGTGCAAAAAGAAAGTACAACGATTCCGATTGTTGCTGATCTTCAGTGTGATTTTCTTAATCAGGTTTTTTTTGACGATATTCTTGATATTTTTGTGAAAATCGAATCAGTTGGGAACACATCTATTGACCTTCATTACTTAGGGAAAAAGAAAAACGGGGATGTATGTTTTGTAGGTAGAGGAACGATGGTGCAAATGTGTAAGCGTACCGGAAAGGGTGTTCCTTGGACTGAAGAAACGAGGGGTCGATTTAGACAATCAAACAAAATTCTATCATAGTATTTTCTTAAAAATAAAAATGCTTTCTTTCAAGAATTATAGTCACTACAACCACCTGATGCACATAAGATATGGTGACTAAATATATACCCATCCCGCTGTTCATAGCTGGCGAAGGCAAGGAGGGTTACAATACTTGAAGGAGAATGAATATACTCACAAGCCGTTACTCACCAAACGTGAAAGAGAAGTGTTCGAACTGTTGGTACAAGACAAAACAACAAAAGAGATCGCGGGAGAACTTTTCATAAGTGAAAAAACGGTTCGTAACCACATTTCGAATGCCATGCAAAAGCTTGGTGTTAAGGGGCGATCACAAGCTGTTGTAGAGCTCCTTCGAATGGGAGAGCTAGAACTATAATTCTAGACCGGCTTTCATAATGGAAGCCGGTTTACAATTGTACCCAAATACATTCATAAAATACATTTCTATACTTCCTTCTTGAATTTTAGTGAGAAAAAGGTGAAAATAGTTTAAAAGGCTAGATGTGATTATAATATAGTCATGATCTGAACTCTCAAATAGGGGTTGTGTATTTATGAAAGTAGAAGAAACAAAAGAGATAGAGATTTTTGCTGATATCGAAAAAGATTTGCGTTAT
Source organism: Robertmurraya sp. (assembly GCF_036676585.1). Classification (NCBI taxonomy): domain Bacteria; kingdom Bacillati; phylum Bacillota; class Bacilli; order Caryophanales; family Bacillaceae; genus Robertmurraya; species Robertmurraya sp. Next base: position 69,360 of record NZ_JAKFCQ010000025.1, on the reverse strand, counting down.
ATTGCTGGTATTATCAAGCAAAAGGGTAGAGAAATTTTAAGTAACTATACTATTACTCCACCTCAGTTTGTTGCTCTTCAGTGGTTATTTGAAGAAGGCGATATGACAATTGGTGAACTTTCAAATAAAATGTTTCTTGCGTGTAGCACGACAACAGACCTTGTTGACAGAATGGAAAAAAACAAACTGGTAATGCGTGTGAAGGATCCAAATGATCGCCGTGTGGTCCGCATTCACCTTTTAGAAGAAGGGGAACGAATTATTGACGAAGTGATTAAGAAAAGACAGGTATACTTACAGGAGGTTTTAGTTAACTTTTCTAGCGAAGAAGTAATTCTCCTGAAAAACAACTTAATGAAATTACATCAAGAAATGAAAGAAGAATGAGGCGAGATGTTTGAATCAACCGATCGGAGTTATTGACTCTGGAGTTGGCGGATTAACTGTTGCGAAGGAAATTATGCGCCAACTGCCATATGAGCAGATCCTCTATGTAGGAGACACTGCAAGATGCCCGTACGGCCCGAGGAGCGGTGAAGAGGTAAAGAAATTTACATGGCAAATGACGAATTTCTTAGTAAATAAGGGAATTAAGATGTTAGTAATTGCATGTAACACAGCGACAGCCGTTGCCTTAGAGGAAATTCAAAATGAACTTTCCATCCCTGTTATAGGTGTTATCTATCCAGGTGCTAGAACGGCCATTAAGGTAACAAAAAACCACAAAATTGGGGTCATTGGGACTGTCGGAACAATAAAGAGTAATGCATATGAGAATGCTTTGAAATCCATTAATAAGAAATCTAAGGTTACTAGTCTTGCTTGTCCGAAGTTTGTTCCTCTTGTTGAAAGTGGAGAAGTGGATGGACCAATTGTGAAAAAAGTGGTAGCCGAAACGCTAGCGCCAATTAAAAATAAAGGTCTCGATACGTTGATTTTAGGCTGCACACACTATCCATTGCTTGAAAAGATCATAAAGAAAACGATGGGCCCTACTGTGTCTGTAATTAGCTCTGGTGAAGAAACTGCACGTGAGGTAAGTACCATTCTTTTTTATAATGGGTGGCTAACGCCGAATAGGGACGAGCCCCAGCATCAGTTTTATACGACCGGATCAAAGTCTATTTTTCAACGAATCGCTACTAACTGGCTACACGCAGGTGAATTGTCTGTGGAAACCATTAAACTATCTTGAAGGAAGTCTCCATTTTGGAGGCTTTTTTTATTTTTTTCTAGTAATCGGTCTATTTTTTTAAAAGGCTCGTATATATGTAGTACAAACTGTCTTGGAGGGATTATGGATGTCAAAGCATAAAAGTACGACAATTGTATCAGCAGTCATTGTTTCGTCCGTTTTATTATCTGGATGTGGTTTATTAGGAGGAGAAAAAAAGGAACAAATCGATCCTCCAAAAACAGTCACATACACAGAAGATAATGGAACAGCAAAAGTAGTTGAAACGGCAGCTTCAGAAAAGAATAGCGAAGAAGTTGCAGAAAAAGGCGTTATGACCGAATTATATTTAGTAGATAAAAATGGCTATGTTGTACCGCAAACAATCGATCTTCCGAAAACAGAGTCAGTGGCCAAGCAGGCTGTAGAGTACCTAGTGCAGAATGGTCCAGTTACAGAAATGCTACCTAATGGGTTTGCAGCTGTTATCCCAGCTGACACTGCAGTATCTGTGGATATAAAGGATAAAGTAGCAACAGTTAACTTCTCAAAGGAATTTAAGAATTATAAGCCAGAAGACGAAATGAAAATCGTTCAATCTATCACCTGGACGTTAACTCAATTCGATTCTATTGATAAAGTGAAACTTAAAATGAATGGTCATGAATTAACCGAGATGCCAGTGAATGGTCTGGCTCTATCTAAGAGTGGTTTGACAAGAGATAGTGGGATTAACATGGATACTTCAGAAGTTGTCGATATTACCAACACGAGAGCATTAACTGTGTATTATTTAGGTGGTGAAGAGGGTTCATACTACTATGTACCAGTTACAAAGCGTATTAGTAATGACAATAGCGATAATATTACAGCAGTAGTAGAAGAACTTGCCAAAGGACCAACTTATTCTTCTAATTTGTTAAGCGAGTTTGTTTCTGATGTTTCGCTTTTAGATAAGCCGGTTGTAGAGGACGGCAAGGTAACATTAAACTTTAATGAGTCTATTTTAAATAGTTCAGAAGAGAAAATTGTTTCTGATCATATTTTAAATTCACTCGTCCTTTCGTTAACAGAACAAAAGGGAATTGAGAGTGTTGCTGTAACGGTGAATGGAAAGGCTGAACTTGTAAATGATAAGGGTGAAAAGCTTTCCGAGCCTGTGACGCGCCCAGAAAATGTGAATACAGGTAGTTTTTAATAAATTGTTTTTTGATATACTATATAGTGACCAAGTTGAGGAGGCCGGTTATCCGCCTCTTCTTTATTTGGATTTCATCATTTTAAAAGTAGTCTTTCAAAGGAGGAAATATTGTGAGGACTGATGGTCGTCAGGCATCTGAGATACGCCCTATACATATTGATACTGAATATCTTATCCATCCAGAAGGGTCCGTACTAATTACTGTTGGTGATACGAAGGTAATATGTACGGCTAGTATAGAGGAGCGCGTCCCTCCTTTTATGAGAGGAGAAGGGAAAGGATGGATTACGGCAGAGTATTCCATGCTGCCAAGGGCAACACAAACAAGAAATATACGTGAGTCATCAAAAGGCAAGGTTTCAGGAAGAACAATGGAAATCCAGAGGCTGATTGGAAGAGCACTAAGAGCAGTCGTTGATCTTGAAGCAATTGGTGAAAGAACAGTATGGATCGACTGTGATGTTATCCAAGCAGACGGTGGTACTAGGACTGCTTCCATAACAGGAGCGTTTGTTGCAATGGCCCACGCTCTGAATAAATTGCATAAAGATAGAAAGCTTTCAAAGTATCCAGTGGTTGATTTCCTCGCAGCTACAAGTGTTGGAATACTTGAAAACAAGGAAATTGTACTTGATCTCAATTATATCGAAGACTCTGCGGCGCAAGTTGATATGAATGTGGTAATGACAGGGAATGGTGAATTTGTTGAACTCCAAGGAACGGGTGAAGAATCAACATTCTCTTACAATGAACTACAGGATTTGTTGAAAATTGCTCAAAGTGGAATTATGGAGCTTTTCGAAGCACAAAAGAGCGTGTTAGGTGAAGCGGTTGTTGAGAAAATTGAGGATGCAAGGGTTAAAAAAGGTGCGAAGAAATGAAAGAAGTAATCATAGCAACAAAGAATAGTGGAAAGGCCAAAGAATTCGTAAGGATGTTTGAGCCTCTCGGGTTTCAAGTGAAAACTCTCCTTGATTATGAGGAGATTGAGGATATAGAAGAGAACGGAACGACCTTTGAGGAAAATGCTATTATAAAGGCAGAAACGGTTTCAAAGCAATTGAATCGAGCCGTTATTGCTGATGATTCAGGACTTGTTATTGATGCACTAGACGGGAAACCAGGTGTTTACTCTGCTCGTTATGCAGGGGAACAGAAGAGTGATGAAGACAATATGACGAAAGTGTTAAGCGAGTTAAATGGAGTTGAGCCCTCAAAGCGCACGGCGCGTTTTTATTGCGCCTTAGCACTTGCTGTCCCCGGTCAAGAAACGGTCACAGTACATGGTACTTGTGAGGGTGTGATTTTAGATGAGAAGCGAGGGACTCATGGTTTTGGGTATGACCCTATATTTTTTGTAAAAGAGAGAAATAGAGCGATGGCAGAGCTTTTACCTGAGGAAAAAAGTAAGATAAGCCATCGTGCTGTAGCCTTGAGTAATTTAGCAAAGCTACTACCAGAAGTGTTTAAGGGAGAGTAGTCCGATGTCAAAGGTGCTTATTGTAAGTGATAGTCACGGGTTAACGGAAGAATTGAATGAATTAAAGAAGCGGCATAAGGATGTCGAAAAATTTATTCATTGTGGTGATTCTGAGCTTTCAAAAAATGATGAGGCCATTGACCAATTCGTTGTAGTAAGGGGAAATTGTGATTACGAGTCGTTGTTTCATCATGATGAGATTATTGATTTTAAGGGAACGAAATTTCTAGTGACACATGGCCATTTATATAATGTGAAATCTACCTTAATGAATTTAAAATATAAAGCAGAAGAAGTGGATGCTAATATCGTTTGCTTTGGTCATTCTCATCTATTAGGAATTGAAAAGATTGGTAATCGTTTGTTTATAAATCCTGGCAGCTTGCGGCTTCCAAGAGGGCGCAATGAGAGGACGTATGTGGTTTTAAACTTAACAGAACAAGAAGTCGATTTTCATGTGTATGATTTTGACCAAGGAGAAATAGTACAACTTCGACAAAGCTTTCAACTTCACAAATAATCACTTTCATCATATACTATTCAAAGGAGAGAAATCTCCTTTGAATAGTGAAATAATATTTTTGATTTAAAGTGTTGACTTTTTATAATAAGCCTAATATAATAAAAAATGTCCTTAAGAAAACATGTCCCAGTAGCTCAGCCGGATAGAGCATACGCCTTCTAAGCGTACGGTCGGGAGTTCGAATCTCTCCTGGGACGCCATTTACACACCAATAAATACATATTACGCTATAGAAAGTGACGATGTCATTTCTATAGCGTTTTTTTCTATTTCTATATAATTTTAGTTGCCAATAATTTTTGTTAATTAGACAGTTCCTTTGTAAGGAAATGTCTTTTTTTATGTAAAGCATTGATGTACTGAAGTGAATCTTTTGTCAGAAAATATCACAATATTTCTAACAATTGTAACTAATTTTAACATTCTATATATTGAAAAAATTTATACATAATAGTATACTTTCTTTCAAGAAGGACGGATACTCAGTCTATTTTTTCTAAGGCAATCGGGAGGTGTGTTGATGTCAGATGTGAAATTGTTGGAGGTTAGTGGATTAAAAACTTATTTTTACTTAGAAAATAAAGCAGTCGCAAAAGCCGTTGATGGAGTGGATTTTTATATCAGGCCTGGGGAAACCGTTGCTCTCGTTGGGGAATCAGGGAGTGGAAAGAGTATTACTTCCCTCTCCATTATGAAGTTAATTAATAAGCCAGGAAAAATTGAAGATGGTCGAATTTTTTTCAGCGGTAAGGATCTGGTCGGGCTTAACGATAAGCAAATGACGAATGTTCGTGGAAAGGAAATCGGTATGATCTTTCAGGAACCGATGACCGCCTTAAATCCTGTTTTTACTATTGGAAATCAAATTATAGAGACTTTAATTCGCCATAAAAAAATGACCAAAAATGAAGCGAGATTACGAGCAATTGAGCTCCTAAAGGTCGTTGGTTTTCCGCGTGCTGAGGAAACGATGAAGGAATATCCACACCAACTCTCGGGTGGAATGCGTCAGCGTGCTATGATTGCAATTGCTATTTCTTGTGATCCGAAGCTATTAATAGCTGATGAGCCGACAACTGCTCTTGATGTTACCATTCAAGCTCAAATTTTAGACTTGATGGATGAAATGAAAAAGAAATTTAACATGGCTGTATTGTTAATCACGCATGATTTAGGTGTAGTGGCTGAATATGCGGACCGAATCATGGTGATGTATGGCGGCCAAATAGTTGAAGAAACAACGATTGAAAAACTATTTCTGTCACCAAAACATCCGTATACTATGGGATTGCTTGACAGTTTGCCAAGTCTAGAGAAAGAAGTTGATCGACTTGGCGCGATTAAAGGCACTGTTCCTCCTGCGCATCGCTTTCCAGTTGGTTGCAGGTTCTCAGATCGCTGTCCAAAGGTGATGAGCAAATGCCGGGATAAAAACCCGTCTCTGTATGAAACGGATGCAGAAGAAAGTCATCGCGTCCGATGTTACCTGTATGAATAAGGGGGAGTGTGAAATTGTCAGTCATCGAAACAGAAACAAGGTTACATACAGATCAAGATTACATACTTCAGGCGAAAAATATTAAGAAGTACTTTCCCATCAAGGGTGGAATCCTTAAGCATACAATTGGACATGTCAAAGCAGTTGACGACGTTAGTCTTAGTGTATTAAGGGGAGAAACACTAGGGATCGTTGGTGAGTCAGGCTCTGGAAAATCAACACTTGGTAGAGTTTTGCTTCGCTTAATGGATCCGACTGATGGACAAATCGTCTTTGAGGACCAAGATATAACAAAAATGAGATACCGGAAGCTTCGACCCATTCGGAGAGATATGCAAATTGTTTTCCAAGATCCATTCGCCTCGTTAAATCCCAAAATGAGTGTGTCCGAATTAATTGAAGAACCATTAATCGTTCAAACGAACTTAACTAAGGAAGAACGAAAAGAGAAGACGATCAGTCTTTTAGAAAAGGTTGGTCTTCGATCAGAAGATCGATTTAAGTACCCACATGAATTTTCTGGTGGACAAAGGCAGCGTATAAGCATTGCAAGAGCACTAACCTTGAATCCGAAATTTGTTATTTGTGACGAGCCAGTCTCTGCATTGGACGTTTCGATACAAGCCCAGGTACTAAACTTGATGGCCGACTTACAGGACGAATTTAACTTAACTTATTTATTTATCGCCCATGACTTAAGCGTTGTAAAACACATTAGCGACAGAGTGGCAGTAATGTACTTAGGTCGCATTGCGGAAATAGCGCCGAAGAAGAACCTCTACGAAACTCCATTACATCCATACACACAAGCACTTCTATCAGCAGTTCCATCCACAGACATACTACACAAAAAAGAAAAAATCATATTAAAAGGTGACTTACCAAGTCCATCAAATCCACCGTCAGGCTGTACGTTTCGTACTCGTTGTCCGATGGTTCATGAGAAATGCTCTGAGGTGCGTCCCGAGCTTACAGAGGTGGGGAATGGCCATCTAGTAGCCTGCCACCTTTATACAGGCAAATAAGTGCATTTGCTTATGCACTTAAGGAGGTGGTGTGCGCTTTTTAACTGGTTGATTTAGACAAAAATGTTAAAGATTATAAGAGGGGTGAATGGAATGAAGGCAAAGAAAAGTTGGTTGATCATGCTAATGCTTATACTAGTTTTTGGTGTACTGGCAGCATGCTCAGGAAACAAAGAACCTGCTTCATCAGAGAATGAAGGATCGAGTGAAAAGGACCCGGTAAGTGGAGGTACGGTAGTTGGGGCAATGGATACAGCTCCAACAGGTTTATTTAACCCTATTTTTTACACAGAGGCCTATGAATCTAATATTTTATCATTTACACATGAAGGGCTACTTACGCAAGATAAGAACCTTGATTTTATTCCGAACCTAGCGAAAGAGTGGACATTCAATGATGATCAAACTGAAGTCACCTTTAAATTAGATGAAAATGCAAAATGGCATGATGGGGAACCATTTACTGCTAACGACGTTGTATTTACTTATAAAACCATTGCGAGCCCAGGTTATGTAGAAGCGGGTGGAGTTCGTACGCAATATGTTGAAAGATTGGTAGGTTATGAGGAGTTTTCAACAGGAAAGACAACTGATTTCCAAGGGGTTGTTGCTGTTGATGATCATACAGTTACGTTTAAGTTTGCTCAACCAAACGTGTTGGCGCTATCTGATGCTAGCTTTATGATTATTCCTGAACATATCTTCAAAGATATTCCTGTTGCGGAAATTCCGGAAGCTGGTGCTTCACGTAATCCTGGTGAAGTAATTGGTACTGGGCCATTCCAATTTAGTGAAATGGTGCAAGGAGAGCAATATGTACTTAAGAAATTTGCTGATTATTGGCAAGGAGAGCCTAAGCTTGATAGCGTCATCTGGAAGGTCGTTGACCAAGCTGTTATCTTAGGTTTACTTGAAAACGGTGAAATTGATTTTGTTGCCGATCCCAACGGTTTCCAAGCTGCTGACTATGAAACAGTTGATGCCCTTGAAAATGTTGAAATTGTTGAGCAACCTGACTTTGGATACCAGACGATGGGATTGATGCATAATCATCGTTCTAAGGAAGATTCAGAAGCTGGCACAATTAATCCAGCTAACTGGACAGTTAATGAAAAGCTTAAAGACCAAAAAGTCCGTCAAGCGATTGCGTATGCAATTAACCGTCAAGGTTTAGTAGATGGTTTATTGTATGGACGCGGAATTGTTCAAAATTCACCAATTGCAACTCAATTCTGGGCTTATGACGATACAACACCAAATCAATATGAGTTTGACCCTGAAAAGGCAGAAGCTCTACTTGATGAGGCTGGTTACAAGGATGTAAACGGAGATGGTTTCCGCGAAGATCCTAACGGCAAGGAATGGGTACTTAACTTGAATTATCCACTAGGAAATCAAATTCGTGAGCGTTCTGCTCCAATTATTGAAGAGTTCCTAGAAGAGGTAGGAATCAGCATCGACCTTCGCCAGCCGAAGGAAGCAGCAGCCTACTTTGAAGATTTAGAAAAGAACAGCCAAGACTGGGATTTATACTTAATTGGTTGGAGCTTAGATAGTACAGATCCGGATCCAAGTGGATTATGGTCATCTATGGCAGGTTATAACTATTCTCGCTGGAATAATCCTGAAGCAGATCAATTGTTAAAGGATGCATTCACTCCTCCAGATGCATTTGAACAAGATTACCGTAAACAAAAGTATAGTGAGTGGCAAGTTGAGTTCGGTGAAGATCTACCAAGCGTGATCCTATATGCTGCAAATAGCTTATGGGCTCATAACAAACGTCTTCAAGGAATCGATGTACTTCCATACTCGTTCTTAAACGATACTCATCTCTGGTACGTAACGGAATAACAATTGTTGAATAGAGAAAAGAGTGATCGGTAATTATGCCGCGCTCTTTTCTTATTCTGTAAGAATGGAGGGGGAACGGTGTATAAATACTTAATAAGAAGGGTACTCATATTCATTCCGATGCTTTTAGCTTTAACAATTATTGTTTTTGCTTTGATACAGGCGGCTCCAGGTGATCCAATCTCGGGAAAGATTTTTGATCCAAATATTGATCCGGAAGTATTTGAGAAGCAAAAAGAAGCTCTTGGCCTAAATGATCCTATTCATGTTCAATATTGGAATTGGTTGAAAGATGTATTGCAGGGGGACTTTGGAAAATCATTTATTTTTAAGGGTAGAGATGTATCTGATCTTATTGCTGAAAGAATAGGAAACACGTTTTATTTAGGAATTTTTACACTTTTTATTACGATCATTGTTTCGATTCCAATTGGAATATACTCTGCAAGAAAACCATATTCGATTCTGGATTATGGTGCAACAACGTTCGGTTTTTTCGGATTAGCTGTACCGAATTTCTTTTTCGGCTTAGTAGCTATCTATATTTTTTCTATTCAACTAGGGTGGTTGCCTTCACAGGGATCTGTATCGAGCCCTGGGCTTACAGGGATTGAGCTATTTTTTAATAAACTTCAACATTTAATTTTGCCAGGTTTAACTCTCGGATTAGCTGGTACAGCCTCCTACATGAGATTCATGCGTTCTGAAGTATTGGACGTGCTTGGAAGTGATTATATACGGACGGCACGAGCAAAAGGAATGACTGATCGTAATGTCTTGTACAAACATACCTTGCGCAATGCATTAATTCCAATTATTACACTGTTAGGGTTTGAAATTGGGGCATTATTGAGTGGTGCAGTTATAACTGAAGGGGTATTTCAATATCCGGGAATAGGAACATTGTTCTTAAGTTCTATTGGGAATCGTGATTATCCTGTCATCATGGCCATTAATCTAATGTTAGGATTTTTCATTCTCCTCGGGAATTTATTAGCTGATATTTTCTACAGTATTGTTGACCCACGAATCCGCTACGATTGAGGTGAGTAATATGGAACTAAAACAGCAAGAAGCGATGGATACGAACCTAGAGGTGCCTGTTAAACCAGATAAAGGAAATAGTCCTTTTCGAATCGCATTAAAACGATTTTTGAAAAATAAGCTCGCTGTCATGGGAGTCTTTGTGTTACTAGCGATCATTTTAGCTGTCACCTTTGCCCCATTGTTAACAGAGCACAGTCCTACTAAGTCAAATCTCTTATTAATCGAACGTCCGCCGAGTGAAGATCATCCATTAGGAAACGATAGTTCAGGGCGTGATAATCTATCAAGACTCCTGTATGGAGGAAGAATTTCACTTATTGTTGGTTTTAGTGCAATGATATTTACTCTCATCATTGGAGTAACACTTGGTTCTATTGCTGGGTATTATGGTGGTAAGATTGATGCGATCATCATGCGTGCAGCAGATATGATGCTTGTATTACCTTTCCTTGTTCTTTGTTTAACCATTGTAGCCATACTGGAAAGAGTGAACGTTGGAATATTTGTAGGTATCATTGCGATTACTTCATGGCCAAACTTAACAAGAATTATTAGAGGTACATATTTATCGCTTCGAGAACAGGAATTTGTTCTTGGTGCGAAAGCGATTGGTGCAAGTGATTTTAGAATAATATTTAAGCATTTTATTCCGAATGCAATTGGTCCAATCGTGGTTAATGCGACATTAATGATGGCCACGTATATCATTATTGAATCGGGTCTTAGCTTTATTGGATTTGGAATCCCTCAGCCTACGCCAACTTGGGGAAATATGATTTCAGAGGCCCAAAGTTTACGTATTTTACGAAATAGTCCGGAAGCGTGGATACCGCCAGGGCTAGCAATCTTAACGACAGTTTTATGTATTAACTTTATAGGAGATGGTTTAAGAGACGCGTTTGATCCTAAAAGTAATAGAAGATGAAATAAAGAGCCTACTGAATCATTCAGTAGGCTTCTTTCATTTTTTACTAGAGATGGAAAAGAAATATGAAGTAATTTTAAAAATTTTTTTAAAATTAGAAATTGTTATTATATCAACATTGTAAGCGGATACAACTAAATTGACTAATCTAAATTATCAAACAATTCGAAAAAATGGGGTTGACGAGTAAATAAAATGGGCGTAAGATAGTCCTCAAATATACAAATCATTTGTAATATTCAAAAGAAAAACAAAGGGTAAAAAGAGTTATTTTTCGAAAAAATTTTTTGTAATTATTTTATTCATTTAAAGCGGTTTAACTTAAATGCAAAGAGGTGTATTTCGTGTCTGAACAATGGATTTTTTTAAATGGCGAATATGTAACTAAAGAGAACGCCAAGATTTCAGTATACGATCATGGATTTTTATACGGAGACGGTATTTTTGAAGGAATTCGAGTCTACAGCGGTAACGTATTCCGAATGAAGGAACATATGGACCGACTGTACCGTTCAGCAAAGTCAATTATGCTGAATGTACCATACTCACAAGATGAATTCACAGATATTATCGTCGCTACTGTTGAGAAAAATAAAATTGAAGATGCTTATATTCGCGTCGTAGTGTCTAGAGGTGTTGGTGACCTCGGACTCGATCCAAATAAATGTGCTAAAGCGAATGTAGTTGTTATAGTAGAGCCACTTTCTATTTTCCCGAAAGAATTGTATGAAACAGGATTAGAAATTGTGACTGTTGCAACAAGAAGAAACAGACCTGATGTACTTAGTCCAAAAGTAAAATCACTGAATTATTTAAATAACGTGTTAGTTAGAATTGAAGCACATCTTGCTGGTGTTAGTGAAGCACTAATGCTTAATGACCAAGGGTATGTTGCTGAAGGATCTGCTGATAATGTGTTTATTATTCGCGATGGTTGTTTCTATACACCTCCAGGATATATTGGAGCACTTGAGGGAATTACAAGAAACGCCGTTATCGATATTGTAAAAGAGTTAGGCTATGAACTTAAAGAAGAACCATTTACAAGACATGATGTTTACACAGCTGATGAAGTGTTTCTAACAGGAACAGCTGCAGAAGTCATTGCGGTAATTAAGGTAGATGGCAGAGTAATTGGCGATGGTACTCCAGGTGCACTTACGAAGGAGTTATTAGTGAAATTTAGAGAACGTGTTGTTTCTGAAGGTGTGAAAGTGTACTCCAAGGAAGCAACGCCACATGTAAGCTAAGTAAATAGGAAAAAGCGTTGATAAGGAAAAGTAGTTTCATGAAACATTCCTACAGAGAGCCGGGGTAGCTGGAAGCCGGTGGAAATGACATGAAGTGAACTCACCTTTGAGCACTGTCTTGAAAATCTATAGTAAAGGCAGTCGAGTGTCAGACACTCGTTATCAAAACGATCCAATTGTGATCATGAGCGCACGCATTTGCGTGAACAAGGGTGGTACCGTGGATAGGTTTCTCAAGCCTTTCCATCCCTTTAGCCTAGGGTGTAGTAGGCAAAGTAGGGGATGGGGAGGCTTTTTATAATGTTAATTTGTTAGATTATCTAACAAGATTTGAAATAGGGAGGGTCAACAAATGTTGCAAGAAACTGCCTTTACAAAAATGAAGGCTGAAAACGAACCGATTAGTGGTGCAGAATTAATGCTTGAAGCACTAAAGAAGGAGCAAGTAGAGGTAATATTTGGATATCCTGGAGGGGCAGTTCTCCCAATTTACGATAAGCTCTATGATTCTAAGATTCTACACATACTCCCTCGCCATGAACAAGGTGGAATTCATGCAGCAGAAGGTTATTCTCGAGTAACAGGAAAACCGGGTGTTGTAATCGCAACATCAGGACCAGGTGCAACTAACATTATTACTGGGTTAGCTGATGCGATGATGGACTCCTTACCGTTAGTTGTCTTTACAGGTCAGGTGGCAACAGGAGTGATTGGTACAGATGCATTCCAAGAGGCGGATATACTGGGAATTACGACTCCCATAACTAAATATAATTATCAGGTTCGTAGTATTGAAGATATTCCTAGAATTGTGAAAGAAGCATTCTACGTAGCCACAAGCGGACGCCCAGGACCAGTATTAATTGATATTCCTAAAGATATTGCTGCTGGTATAGCAAATGTTCCTGAGGAGCAAGAAATTGTTCTACCAGGTTATCAACCAACTGTTCAACCAAATTATCTTCAGATTAGAAAGCTAACAGAAGCGGTCAGTAGAGCGAAGAAGCCCGTTATTTTAGCTGGAGCAGGAATTCTCTTTGCAGAAGGTTACGAAGAGTTGAAGCAATACGCTGAGCAACAAAATCTTCCGGTCGTGCACACGCTGTTAGGACTTGGTGGTTTTCCTGCTGAACATCCTTTATTCGCTGGACTCGCTGGTATGCATGGGTGTTATACCGCAAATATGGCACTGTATGAATGTGATTTACTCATCAATATTGGAGCTAGATTTGATGACCGCTTAACAGGAAACCTGCAACATTTTGCTCCAAACGCTACCGTTGCACATATCGATATTGATCCTGCTGAAATTGGGAAAAATGTTCAAACGCAAATCCCGGTTGTAGCGGATGCAAAAGAAGCATTAAAGCAGCTAATCGCTCAAGAAGGGAAGCCTCCGGTTCACCAAGAATGGTTGGACACGCTAAATGCTTGGAAGAAAGAGTATCCTTATTTTTATAAGGAAGATGGTCGCTTAAAGCCACAAAAAGTGATGGAAATGCTTTATGAAAAAACAAAAGGTGAAGCGATTGTCGTAACAGACGTTGGTCAGCACCAGATGTGGGCTGCTCAATACTATAAGTTTTCAAAGGCAAACCGTTGGGTAACTTCAGGTGGACTTGGAACAATGGGCTTTGGATTACCTGCTAGTATCGGTGCACAATTGGCCTCACCAGATTCGATTGTGTTATCAATCTCAGGTGATGGTGGATTCCAAATGTGTACGCAAGAATTGGCTGTTATAAGAGAACAAAATCTTCCTGTTAAGATTATCATTCTTAATAATTCTTCGTTGGGAATGGTAAGACAGTGGCAAGAGATTTTCTATGAATCTCGTTTCTCACACAGCAAATTCTCTGGCCAACCTGATTTCGTAAAGTTGGCTGATGCCTATGGAATCAAAGGGTATGTCATTGAAGATGTGGCACAAGCTGAAACGATTTTTAATGAAGTACTAACAAACAATGAGCCAGTATTACTAGATATTCGCATTGATCCAGACGAAAATGTCTATCCAATGATAGCTCCTGGTAAAGGACATCATGAAATGGTAGGTGTGAAACCATGAAAAGAATTATAACTTTAACTGTAATGAATCGCCCAGGTGTGTTAAATCGTATTACGAATCTCTTTTCAAAAAGAAATTATAATATCGAAAGCATTTCTGTAGGTTATTCTGAGCAGGAAGGAATATCTCGCATCACTTGTGTTGTTCATGTTGATAATGATGGTGTGCTTGAACAAATAACGAAACAGTTAAATAAGCAAATCGACGTAATCAAGGTTATGGATATCACAGAGCAATCCATTGTCGCAAGAGAGCTAGCATTAATTAAAGTGGTATCTAACTCTTCGACGAGAAATGAGATTTATTCCTTAATACAGCCGTTTCGAGCATCAGTCATTGACGTAAGCAAGGATAGCTTGGTTATTCAGCTTACTGGTGAATCAGATAAAGTCGAAGCGTTTATTGAATTAATTAAGCCATACGGAATTAAAGAATTGGCAAGAACAGGGACAACCGCTTTCCTAAGAGGGACACAAAAACCTTCTCAAGCGATAAAACCATATTCAATCGTCTAACTAAAAAAAAACTTACTAATGAGAGGAAGAAATAAAAATGGCAAAAATGTACTATAACGGAGACGCAAATCAATCATATCTAAACGGGAAAAAGGTAGCAGTTATCGGATACGGTTCACAAGGTCATGCTCATGCACAAAACATGAGAGAGAGCGGTGTGGATGTTGTTATTGGATTAAGACAAGGAAAGTCATGGGAAAAGGCTGAAAAAGATGGTTTCAATGTATATCCAGTAGGCGAAGCAACAGCACAAGCTGATGTAGTTATGATTCTATTACCGGATGAAATGCAACCAAAAGTATATAAAGAAGAAATCGAACCTAACCTATCAAACCAAGCATTAATGTTTGCTCACGGTTTCAATGTTCACTTTAGCCAAATCGTACCACCAGCTACAAACGATGTACTATTAGTAGCTCCTAAAGGTCCAGGACACCTAGTAAGAAGAACATACGAGCAAGAAGCTGGAGTTCCTGCATTATTTGCTATCTATCAAGATGTAACAGGTAAAGCGAAAGAGCTTGCTTTAGCATATGCATGGGCGATTGGATCACTAAGAGCTGGAGCTTTAGAAACAACATTTAAAGAAGAAACTGAAACAGATCTATTCGGAGAACAAGCGGTTCTTTGTGGAGGTTTAACTTCATTAGTTAAGGCTGGTTTTGAAACATTAGTTGAAGCAGGTTACCAACCTGAACTAGCATACTTTGAGTGCTTACACGAATTGAAGCTAATCGTTGATTTAATGTATGAAGGTGGAATGGAGAACATGCGTTATTCCATCTCTGATACAGCTCAATGGGGTGACTTCGTAAGTGGACCAAGAGTAGTTGACGCTCGCGTAAAAGAATCAATGAAGGAAGTTCTAAAAGACATTCAAGAAGGTAGATTTGCTAAAGGTTGGATCCTAGAAAACCAAGCAAATCGTCCAGAATTCAACGCAATCGTTCAAAAAGAAAATAGCCATTTAATCGAACAAGTTGGTCGCGAGTTACGTGCTATGATGCCTTTTGTCAATAAGGACAAAAAGAAAGAAGTGGTCGTTAGTGCGACGAATTAAAATATTTGATACAACATTAAGGGATGGGGAGCAATCTGCGGGAGTAAATTTAAACCAAACAGAAAAGCTCGAAATTGCAAGACAGCTGGAAAAACTTCAAGTCGATATTATCGAAGCAGGTTTTCCAGCTGCTTCTAAAGGTGATTTTACTTCAGTACAGCAAATTTCTAATACGATTAAAGACTGTTCTGTGACGGGGTTAGCAAGAGCAGTTACTTCAGATATTGATGCAGCATGGGAGGCATTGAAGAACGGTGTAGAGCCAAGATTACACGTCTTCATTGCAACATCTCCTATTCACAGACAATATAAACTGAAGTTAAGTCAAGATGAAGTTGTTGAGAGAGCTGTTCAAATGGTGAAATACGCTGCACAGAAGTTTCCTATTATTCAGTGGTCAGCGGAGGATGCTTGTCGTACTGAGTTGCCTTTCTTAGCTCGAATTATTGAAGAAGTGATTCAAGCAGGTGCGAATGTCATTAACATTCCTGATACGGTTGGTTACATCACTCCTAAAGAGTATGGTGAAATTTTTCAATATTTACACAACAATGTTCCTTCAATCCATAAAGTCTCGTTATCGGCTCACTGTCATGATGATTTAGGAATGGCCATTGCTAATTCATTAGCTGCAGTTGAAAACGGGGCGACACAAGTCGAGGGAACGATCAATGGAATTGGTGAAAGAGCTGGAAATGCAGCACTAGAAGAATTAGCAGTAGCTCTTCATATACGCAAGGATTATTATGATGCTGACACAAGACTACAATTGAAAGAAATTAGCCGTACAAGTAGTTTAATTAGCAAGCTAACCGGTATGGTTGTACCTGCTAATAAAGCAGTTGTTGGTAGAAATGCCTATGCTCATGAATCTGGAATTCATCAGGATGGCGTTCTAAAGGAAAAGTCAACGTATGAGATTATTTCTCCAGAACTTGTTGGTTTCCAATCTAACACATTAGTTCTTGGAAAGCACTCAGGAAGACACGCTTTTAGAAATCGATTAGATGAACTTGGGTTAACAGTTGCAGATGAGGATGTCACTCAATTATTTACTGTCTTTAAAGAATTAGCTGATAGAAAGAAAGAGATGACAGACGAAGACCTTGCAGCGATTGTACTCGAGCAAAAGTTATCTAAGGATGAGCGTTTTTACGAACTACTGGCGATCCAAGTACAATATGGAACGAATCAAATACCTACAGCTACTGTTACGCTGTCAGGCAATCAAAATGAGATCATTCAAGAGGCTTGCACGGGAAGTGGCAGCATTGAAGCGTTATATAATACGTTGGAAAAATGCGTGAATGGCAGTGTTCATTTACTAGACTACCGAATCCAGTCTGTTGGAGCTGGTAGAGATGCTTTGGCCCAAGTGTTTGTAAAGCTCAAGTTTAATGGAGAAGAAACAAGCGGTCGAGGATTGGCTCAAGATGTTCTTGAAGCATCAGCCAAGGCATACTTAAATGCGGTGAATCGTGTAATATACATGGCTGCAGTGACCGTTTAATAAATGTACATTTTAATGGAGGGGAAACAAGATGAAGAAGCAGATTGCAGTGCTACCCGGAGACGGAATTGGCAAAGAAGTAACTAAAGGTGCGGTGGATGTACTGCAGGCTATTGGTGATAGATTTGATCATCAATTTGAATTTACGTATGGACATATTGGTGGAGTAGCTTATGAAGTAACAGGGAGTCCACTTCCAGATGAGACAGTTGAACTGTGTAAGCAAAGTGATGCTGTACTTTTAGGTGCGGTCGGGGGGCCAAAGTACGATACTTTACCTGTACATCTCCGTCCAGAGAGAGGATTACTTAAGATTCGTAAAGACCTTGACCTTTATGCAAACTTGCGCCCAACTACTTTTTATGCGAGTCTAGCTGATTCATCACCCCTTCGCAAAGAGATTATTCAAGATGTGGATATGTTAATGGTTCGTGAATTAACAGGTGGATTATATTTTGGTAAGCCGAGTGAGCGTCGAACAGTGGATGAGAAAGAGGCAGTGGTTGATACTCTTTTTTATAAACGTGAAGAAATGGTTAGGGTTATTGAATTAGCCTTCCAACTAGCAGACAAACGAGGGAAGAAGGTTACATCTGTTGATAAAGCGAATGTATTAGAATCAAGCAGAATGTGGAGAGAAGTAGCTGAGGAAGTGGCAAAACGCTATCCATCGGTAAAACTTGAGCATATGCTTGTAGATAATGCAGCGATGCAATTAATTAAAAATCCAAAGAGTTTTGATGTTGTTGTTACTGAGAATTTATTTGGGGACATTTTAAGCGATGAAGCTTCTGTATTAACGGGATCTTTAGGGATGCTTCCATCAGCTAGTTTATCTGAAAATGGTCCGTACTTATATGAACCAATTCATGGGTCTGCTCCTGATATTGAAGGGAAAAATATTGCTAATCCTTTAGCGGCTATTCTTTCAGCGGCAATGATGCTTAGAGTATCGTTTGGTCTAGAAGAAGAAGCAGCTGCTGTTGAAAAAGCGGTTGATGAAGTATTAAATGCTGGATTGCGAACAAAAGATATTTTATCAGAAGGAAAAAGAGCGGTGTCTACGTCAGAAATGGTAGCTGAAGTAAAGGCATGTATTTTAGGACATGAAACAATTTCAAGTATTATGGGTGCATACGCATAAATTCTGGCTAACAATTAATATCTAAACGACACGGCCTAGCGCGCCGTGTCTCTTTTAAAAAGGAGGTAAAACGATGGGGAAATCAATAATTGAAAAGATTTGGGATTACCATGTTGTACAAAAAGAAGAAGGGAAACCAGACTTACTCTACATTGATTTACATTTAGTTCATGAAGTTACTTCTCCGCAAGCATTTTCAGGACTAAGAATGAAAAATAGAAAGGTTCGTCGTCCAGATCGAACTTTTGCTACGATGGATCACAATGTGCCAACTGTAAATAGAAAGCAAATTAACGATGTGGTGGCAAAGAATCAAATGACGACACTTGAAAAAAATTGTCATGAGTTTGGTGTTCCTTTAGCTGATTTAGATAGCCCTGACCAAGGGATCGTCCATGTTATCGGTCCAGAGCTAGGGTTAACTCAGCCTGGGATGACAATTGTTTGTGGAGATAGTCATACTTCCACACATGGTGCGTTTGGTGCATTAGCATTCGGAATTGGTACAAGCGAAGTGGAGCATGTTCTTGCCACACAAACTCTTTGGCAATCAAAGCCGAAAACTTTAAGGCTAGAAATTAACGGAAAACTTTCAAGCGGAGTTACAGCTAAGGATGTTATTCTTTATGTCCTTTCAAAATATGGAGTTCAGTTTGGAACAGGATACGTTATTGAGTATTGTGGAGAAGTAATTGAAAGCCTCTCAATGGAAGAAAGAATGACCATTTGTAATATGTCAATTGAAGGTGGGGCTAGAGCAGGGTTAGTAGCTCCGGATGAAACGACATTCTCTTATCTAAAAGGTAGAAAATTTGCTCCGTCAAAAGAAGAGTTTGATAGATACGTAGAACATTGGAGTGCTTTTACATCTGATAAGGATGCAAAGTATGATCGAGAAATTGTAATAGATGGTTTTGATATTTCACCAATGGTTAGCTGGGGGACCAATCCAGCAATGACAGCTAAAATAGAAGACTCTATTCCAACAGTTGCAGATTACGAGACAGAAATTGAGAAGAGCTCACTTGAAAGAGCATTACAGTATATGGGCCTAAAACAAGGGCAAAAAATTGAAGATATTAAAATTCAGCATGTCTTTATTGGGTCTTGTACAAACTCAAGAATTGAAGATATCCGTAAAGCAGCAGAAGTAGTAAAGGGACAGAAGGTACATCCTAGTGTACGTGCATTATTGGTTCCTGGATCTCAAGGGGTCAAGCAACGAGCTGAAGAGGAAGGTTTACATCAAATCTTTATTGAGGCTGGGTTTGAGTGGAGAGAATCAGGTTGTAGTATGTGCTTGAGCATGAACGATGACGTCGTTCCTCCTGGAGAGCACTGTGCATCTACTTCTAATCGTAACTTTGAAGGTAGACAAGGGGCAGGAGCTCGAACTCACCTAGTTAGTCCAGCAATGGCTGCAGCAGCAGCACTTTACGGTCATTTTGTTGATATCAGAAAATTAACTCCTGCAGAAGTACGATAAGGAGGGAGGAAAAATAATGTTTACTATTTTTGAAGGCGAAGCAGTTGCACTAGATCGTGCACATGTAGATACGGATCAAATTATCCCAAAGCAATTTTTAAAAAGAATTGAGAAAACAGGATTTGGAAAATATTTATTTTTCGACTGGAGATATAACAGTGATGGCTCCGATAATCCTGAGTTTGAATTAAATCACCCATCAAAGAAAAATGCTTCCATTCTAATTGCGAATGAGAACTTTGGATGTGGGTCATCAAGGGAGCATGCTCCATGGGCCCTACTAGATTATGGCTTTAAGGTAGTTATCGCACCATCATTTGCCGATATCTTCCACCAAAACTGCTTGAAAAACGGTATGCTTCCCATTGCATTAGAGGAAGAAAAAGTGAAGGTATTATTAGAAAAAGGGAAAAACCCAGGCTATAAATTAAAAATTGATTTAGAAAACCAAACAATAAGTGATGCTGAAGGTCTATCAGAGTCTTTCGAGATTTCATCTTATTGGAAAAAGATGTTGATCAATGGCTGGGATGAGATTGAAATTACCCTTCAATTAGACGAGCAAATTAATACCTATGAAAAGAATAGAGCATTGTTAACAAAGTAAATAATAGATATTGGATTGTCGACAAAAGGCAGCGAGAAGTTCATTTTTTCTCGCTGCCTTTTGTCCTTTTTGTTGGTTGGAATGGTTGAGAAAAGGCTGATTTCCGCTCCAGGCGCTTGCTTTCCGGGGGGCAGTTCATTTGCTCTTGCGGGGTCTCACCTGTCCCGCTGGATCCCCCAGGAGTCAAGCACCTTCCGCTCCAACCAGCAGTGTTTGACTTTAAAAATTAACTAGGGAAACTTGTATATTAAGCTTTCCTAAGTCATCTCCAAACAAGTTGCAAAGTCAGACCTCGTAAGGGTATCCCTGGGCTACTATTCCTTTCCATCGCATCAGTAAAGACACCTTTGCTCGTTTCTTTTAGTTACCAGTTGATCAATAGCTGGCATTTTTAATTGTTCACGTTAATTGAATTGGTTTCTCTTCATCAAAGAACTCACCTCAGAATGTTTTAATCTATTTTTTAGATGAATTTCAATTGATTGGAGCGTAGGGTGGCGACTCCTGCGGGAAAAGCGGGAAAGTCGAGACCCTGGACTGAGCGCAGCGAGGGAAGCGGCTCGGCCCCGCCCGCGGAAAGCGTCCACCTGTAGCGCAAATCTAACCGTACTGTTTTTACTTTATTATTTTGTTTTTATAGTAGATTCTGCTAAACTTACCTCAGGTTAAGAATAAGGGGTATGGTAGATGAAAAAAAGGGAACGGGCTCGTAAGGACGGAAACGTAGTGTTTTTTCCCAATTTAGAAAAGAGGCTTTTCGAAAAAGGGTTAGACTTTATTCAAAAAAAGCAATTTAGAGAAGCATTACCATATTTTGAGGAAGCAAAAGAACATGATCCGGAAAACAGTGATATTTGGTTTGCCTTAGTTCTAGCTTATTACGAATCCGGTGCTTATGAAAAAGCAAAAGAATATACAGAAGAAATGCTAAGGGTAGGAATTGGAGAGTATTTTCAAACGGTTGATATGCTTATTATGGTTCTTGTTCAGCTACAAGAATACAACCGTGTCGTACATACCATAGAGGTGCTGTTAGAGGAGCATGAAGTTCCAGTTGAGAAATACGAGCACTTTAAACGACTGCTGGATTTTAGTAGAAGAATGGTTGATGCAGTAGAGGAAGAACAGCCGATAGAACCTGAATATGAAAAGGAAATCAGGCGAGTCGCTCCCCAATCGCTAAATTTATTCGATCCAAAGGACGAGAGGGAGCTATTGTTACAAGTGGCTAACCTTGCGCATCAAAATATTCAACCTGTCTTAGAGGAAATACGTAGCTACCTGCAGTCTAGTGTAGGCCAACCTTTTATTAAAACGATGCTCTTACATGTACTTAAAGAACATCAATATCATGAGCAAGTAACGGTGACTAAGCTAAGCTCTTCAATGGAGGTAACCCCTAAGGAGCTTTACGATTTGAGGGATCATCAACAAAAAATAGATGCCTCAAAGATTTTAGCGGAACAACTTGAACAAGAGAATCCCACGTTACTAGAACAAGCCGTTAGTTTAATAGATCGTCATCTCTTTATATTGTATCCATTTCATTACCCTACGAGTGATATGAGAACACTTGCTGCCGCTTATCATATATTAGTTTTGATGTTTTTCGCACAGGACTATTCGATTGAGGAAATGAGTGATGTTTATCAATCATCTGAACAAGAGATTGAAACATTATTACGGTATATACAAGAAATTGAAGAATTTTCTTATCCTATTATTTAGTCTAGGATGTTGAAACGAATGCAACCTATGTTATAATGTAGTGGTTGTAATAACTGTATATTAAAAACAAGCTTACATATTCATCTAAATTAGTAACGAATGAAAATGTAAATAGATTTTGGAGGGAAAGTTCGTATGTCTGTGAAGTTTGAAAAACTAGAAGGGAACCAAGGGGTTCTTACAGTTGAAGTAGATGCAGCAAAAGTTAATGAAGGATTAGACGCTGCATTCAAAAAAGTAGTAACAAAGGTAAATGTACCTGGTTTCCGTAAAGGGAAAATGCCTCGTGCAATGTTTGAAAAGCGTTTTGGAGTTGAGTCTTTATATCAAGATGCAATTGATATTCTTCTTCCAGAAGCTTATGCAAACGCAATTGAAGAATCTGGTATTGATCCAGTTGATCGTCCTGAAATCGATGTAGAGCAAATTGAAAAAGGCAAAAGTTTTATCTTTAAGGCAACTGTTACAGTTAAGCCTGAAGTAAAGCTTGGTGAGTACAAAGGACTTGAAGTAGAAAAAGTTGAAACAGAAGTTACTGACGAAGACGTTGCTAATGAGTTAAAAACTCTTCAAGAGCGTCAAGCTGAGCTTGTAGTAAAAGAAGAAGGCAAAGCTGAAAATGGAGATACAGTAGTAATGGACTTTGAAGGATTCGTTGATGGTGAAGCTTTTGAAGGTGGAAAAGCTGAGAACTACTCACTTGAGTTAGGTTCAGGTCAATTTATTCCTGGTTTCGAAGAACAATTAGTTGGTCTAGCTGCTGGAGAAGAAAAAGATGTAGAAGTTTCTTTCCCAGAAGAATACCATGCTACTGAGCTAGCTGGTAAGCCTGCAGTATTCAAAGTGAAAATTCATGAAGTAAAAGGAAAAGAACTTCCTGAGCTTGATGACGAGTTCGCAAAAGATGTGGATGAAGAAGTTGAAACACTTGATGCGTTAAAAGAAAAGATTAAGAATCGTTTAGTAGATTCTAAAAAGCATGAAGCAGAGCATCACGTACGTGATACGGTTGTTGACAAGGCAGCTGCAAATGCTGAGATTGACCTTCCAGCTGTAATGATCGATACGGAAGTTGATCGCATGATGCAAGAATTCGAACAACGTTTACAAATGCAAGGTATGAACCTTGAATTATACTTCCAGTTCTCAGGCCAAGATGAAAATGCTCTACGTGAGCAAATGAAAGAAGAAGGCGAAAAGCGTGTACGTGTTAGCCTAACTCTTGAAGCAATCGCAGCTGCAGAAAATCTTGAAGTTTCTGAAGAAGACGTTGATGCAGAATTAAATAAAATGGCTGAAATGTATAATATGACTGTTGATAACATTAAAGCTGCTTTAGGTAATGTAGATGGAATTAAGGGTGACCTTAAAGTAAGAAAAGCTGTTGAATTCTTAGTTGAAAACAGCAAAACGGTTTAAAATATATCATAAAAAATGAACAAGGCGCGATTGAATCGTGCCTTGTTTTATACAATTTACATACTTATAAAATCAATTAGAATGACATATACATAACTAATACTGAAATAGAAGTTTTTAAAGATTTAGTAAAAACTTCCGATTTAACTTTAGAATTTATGGTTAAGATTAACTAGTACATATTTATTTACTTTTGCAGATATGAAAATGTTTTCCTTTTCAAGAGTTATCATTTCCTGTCCACCTAGTAAATGTGATACAATGCAATACATAACTATTGATAACAATTGAATAAAGAATATTGTACGTAAAGATAAAAACAATTATATCTGCAGCAATTTATGTGTTTTAGACGCTTTTCAAGGGGTGAAGAAATTGTTTAAATTTAATGATGAAAAAGGACAATTAAAGTGTTCCTTCTGTGGTAAAACACAAGACCAAGTTCGAAAACTAGTTGCAGGTCCAGGTGTGTATATATGTGACGAGTGTATCGAGTTATGTACTGAAATTGTCGAAGAAGAACTTGGAACCGAAGAAGAAGTAGAATTTAAGGATGTTCCGAAGCCAAAGGAAATCCGCGAAATTTTAGATGAGTACGTAATTGGTCAGGATCAAGCAAAGAAGAACCTATCGGTTGCTGTTTATAATCATTATAAGCGTATCAATTCAAACAGCAAAATTGATGAAGTTGAGCTTTCAAAAAGTAATATTGCAATGATCGGACCTACAGGTAGTGGAAAAACGCTTCTTGCACAAACATTAGCAAGAATTTTAAATGTTCCTTTCGCTATTGCTGATGCAACATCACTTACTGAAGCTGGTTACGTAGGTGAAGATGTTGAAAATATCCTACTAAAGCTTATTCAATCAGCTGACTATGATGTTGAAAAGGCTGAAAAAGGAATTATCTATATTGATGAAATTGATAAAATTGCTCGCAAATCTGAAAATCCATCAATTACTAGAGATGTATCTGGTGAAGGAGTTCAGCAAGCTCTACTAAAAATCCTTGAAGGAACGGTAGCAAGTGTACCACCTCAAGGCGGTAGAAAGCATCCGCATCAAGAGTTCATACAAATTGATACTACAAACATTTTATTTATTTGTGGTGGAGCATTTGATGGTATCGAACCAATTATTAAAAGACGTTTGGGTCAAAAGGTAATCGGTTTTGGATCAGATGTGAAAAAGAAAGAAGTAGAAGATAAAGATCTACTTTCTAAGGTATTACCAGAAGACCTTTTACGCTTCGGATTAATTCCAGAATTTATTGGTCGTCTTCCAGTTATTGCGAGTCTATCACCGTTAGATGAAGACGCATTAATCGAAATCTTAACAAAGCCGAAAAATGCTCTCGTGAAACAATACCAAAAAATGCTTGAACTAGACGATGTAGAGCTAGACTTTGAAGAAGATGCTCTTAAGGAAATCGCGAAAAAAGCAATAGAGCGTAAAACGGGTGCTCGTGGACTTCGTTCTATCATTGAAGGAATTATGCTTGACGTAATGTTTGATCTTCCTTCAAGAGAAGATATTACCAAGTGTATCATTACGAAAGAAACCGTAGTTGATAACGGTGTACCGAAATTAATCCTTAAAGATGGAAGTATTCTTGAAGAAGAACGCAAAACATCTGCATAAAATATATTAGAACCGTAGCTAATGACTACGGTTCTTTTTTTGCTCTCAAAAGTAAAATCCATCAATCTTTGTTTATTCCCCTCTGCAGACGGAGATACTAGCTTATAACTACTACGAAAAGTGCAGGAGGGAATGCAATGAGTTGGACGGGTATTGCCTTATTTATTCAGTTGTTTTTTGGCATCGTTATTGGACTCTATTTTTGGAACTTATTAAGAAGTCAACGGACACAAAAGGTGTCCATTGATAGGGAATCAAAAAAAGAAATGGACCAATTAAGAAAAATGAGATCCATTTCATTAACCGAGCCACTTTCAGAGCGTGTGAGACCGAGTACTTTTGATGATATTGTTGGTCAAGAAGACGGAATCAAATCGTTAAAAGCTGCACTATGTGGTCCGAATCCTCAACATGTGATCATTTATGGACCACCTGGAGTAGGAAAAACGGCAGCTGCTCGACTTGTTTTAGAGGAAGCAAAGAAAAATGCCAAATCTCCATTCCAATCTTCTTCTGTGTTTATTGAGTTAGATGCAACAACAGCTAGGTTTGATGAGAGAGGGATTGCAGATCCTCTTATCGGATCTGTCCATGACCCTATTTATCAAGGTGCAGGAGCAATGGGACAAGCTGGAATTCCGCAACCAAAGCAAGGTGCAGTAACAAATGCACATGGTGGTGTATTATTCATTGATGAAATCGGAGAACTTCATTCGATTCAAATGAACAAGCTTTTAAAAGTACTAGAGGATCGTAAAGTATTCTTAGAGAGTGCTTATTATAGTGAGGAGAATACGCAAATACCAACGCATATTCATGATATATTTAAAAATGGATTACCAGCAGATTTTCGTTTAATTGGTGCTACAACGAGAACACCAAGTGAGATTCCTCCAGCCATTCGCTCTAGATGTATGGAGGTGTTTTTCAGGGAGCTAAGTAGGGAAGAAATCTCTTCCATTGCAGAAAAGGCTGCTGAAAAAGTAAAGTTGAAAATTGGTGAAAAAGGTATAGAAACACTAGCATCTTATGCTAGAAATGGTCGAGAGGCAGTAAATATGATCCAAATATCTGCTGGTCTTGCGATTACTGAGGACAGAGATTTTATAAAGGATGAAGACATTGAGTGGGTGATTCAATCCAGTCAGTTAACACCAAGAATGGAACAAAAAATTATGTCCTCTTCTACCATTGGACTTGTAAATGGTTTAGCAGTGTATGGACCAAACTCTGGAGCATTGCTTGAAATTGAAGTAACGGTTATTCCTACAAAAGAAAAAGGTTCCATAAACATAACAGGCATAGTTGAGGAAGAAAGCATAGGTGGACAAGGAAAATCGATAAGAAGAAAAAGTATGGCAAAAGGTTCAATAGAGAATGTTATAACTGTACTTCGTTCGATGGGAGTCCCAGCTGATGAATTTGATATTCACGTCAACTTTCCAGGTGGTGTTCCGATTGATGGACCATCTGCAGGGATTGCGATGGCAACAGGTATTTATTCAGCTATATACAAACACCCAATTGACCATACGGTTGCTATGACGGGTGAAATTAGTATTCATGGAAATGTAAAGCCAATTGGCGGAGTATATCCAAAGGTAAAAGCTGCGAAAAAGGCTGGAGCTAGTAAAGTAATTATTCCTAAAGAGAATATCCAATCGATGCTTTACGAGATTAAGGATATTGAGATCATCCCAGTGAGCCATTTGTCTGAGGTGTTCGAACATGCACTATTAAAGGAATATGCAAATGAAGAAGTAATCACAGCATCCATGCAAATATCGAAAAAAGAAAGTATTTAGTCGAATGAAAAATATAACTTCGGTTTGCAGTTTTGAGGAGCCGGAGTTTTTTGTTGGAAGCCACGCTTTCACTATGGGATTATGATTATTGCTTGTAATTAGACACTACAGGTTAAATACGATAGAATTGTACAAAGAATTCCTTTATTAAAGAGGGAAAGTTGCATTTGGAGGTGCAAGGTAATGGCGAAAAAGACAGAAATCATTGTCCCCCTCCTGCCACTTCGAGGTTTACTTGTTTATCCGACAATGGTTTTACACTTGGATGTCGGAAGAGAAAAATCAGTTCAAGCTCTCGAGAAGGCAATGGTAGATGACAGTTTAATCTTTTTAACAACACAGAAGGAGGTTTCGATTGACGAACCTCTTGAAGATGACTTGTATAAGATGGGAACCCTTACGAAAGTCAAGCAAATGCTCAAGCTTCCAAACGGTACGATACGAGTACTTGTTGAAGGCTTAAAGCGAGCAGAGATTGTTACTTTTTTTGAAGAAGACGATCACTATTCTGTTGAAATAAAAACATACGAAGACCCAGTTGAAAAAGATGCGGAATCACAAGCATTAATGCGAACGATGCTTGATTATTTTGAGCAGTACATAAAGATGTCTAAGAAAATCTCGGCAGAAACCTTCTCAACTGTTACGGATATTGAGGAACCGGGTAGAATGGCTGACATCGTTTCTTCACATCTCCCTTTAAAACTAAAGGAAAAGCAGGAGATTCTAGAAACACTCGATGTGAAGGAAAGAATTCAGAAAATCGTAGACATCATTCACAATGAAAAAGAAGTATTAAACCTAGAGAAAAAAATTGGCCAAAGAGTAAAAAAATCTATGGAGCGTACACAAAAGGAATATTATTTGCGCGAACAGATGAAGGCCATTCAAAAAGAGCTAGGTGATAAAGAAGGTAAGACGGGAGAAGTTAGTGATCTTACTGAAAAAATCGAACAAGCTGGGATGCCAGAGCATGTAAAAGAAACAGCCATGAAGGAGCTAGAAAGATATGAAAAAGTTCCTTCGAGCTCTGCAGAAAGTGCTGTTATCCGTAACTATATTGAATGGCTTTTGGCGATTCCTTGGTCAAAGGCAACGGAAGATGACCTAGATATTCATAAGGCGGAAAAAGTATTAAATAATGACCACTACGGCCTCGAGAAAGTGAAGGAAAGGGTTCTAGAGTACTTAGCTGTTCAGCAAATGACTAACTCATTGAAAGGGCCTATTCTTTGTTTGGCTGGGCCTCCAGGCGTTGGTAAAACAAGCTTAGCCCGTTCGATTGCGACGTCATTAAATAGAAATTTTGTGAGAATTTCTCTTGGAGGAGTAAGAGATGAGTCTGAAATTAGAGGTCACAGACGTACGTATGTAGGGGCAATGCCTGGTAGAATCATCCAGGGTATGAAAAAAGCAGGAACGATCAACCCTGTCTTCCTACTCGATGAAATCGATAAGATGTCAAGTGATTTCCGTGGTGATCCATCAGCCGCCATGCTTGAGGTACTTGATCCAGAACAGAATCATAGCTTCAGTGATCACTATATCGAGGAAACATATGACTTGTCTAAAGTAATGTTTATTGCTACTGCGAATAATTTGGCAACCATTCCTGGTCCGCTTAGAGATCGGATGGAAATTATTACGATTGCTGGGTATACAGAGCTTGAGAAGATTCATATCGCAAAGGATCACTTGCTACCCAAACAAACAAAGGAGCATGGTTTAACGAAAGCTCAGTTACAAATTCGAGAAGATGGCATTCAAAAAATCGTTCGTTATTACACAAGAGAAGCTGGTGTAAGAAGTCTAGAACGACAGTTGGCGACCATTTGTAGAAAAACAGCTAAGATTATCGTTTCTGGTGAAAAGAAAAAAGTCATCGTTTCTGAAAAAAATGTAGACGAATTTTTAGGAAAGCCAACCTTCCGCTATGGACAAGCAGAACTTGAGGATCAAGTAGGCGTGGCAACTGGTCTTGCTTATACTACAGTGGGTGGAGATACCCTTCAAATTGAAGTGTCGTTGTCTCCGGGAAAAGGTAAACTCATACTAACAGGGAAGCTTGGCGATGTGATGAAGGAGTCTGCCCAAGCAGCATTTAGTTATATTCGTTCAAAAGCAGAAGAACTTGGTATTGATCCAGACTTTCATGAGAAAAATGATATCCATATCCATGTTCCAGAAGGAGCGGTTCCGAAGGATGGACCTTCTGCAGGAATTACAATGGCAACGGCATTGGTCTCAGCTCTCACAGGGCGTGCCATCCGTAAAGAAGTGGGTATGACAGGTGAAATTACATTGCGTGGTCGAGTACTACCAATTGGGGGCTTAAAGGAGAAATCTTTAAGTGCTCATCGAGCGGGATTAACTAAAATCATTTGTCCAAAGGATAATGAAAGAGATATTGATGATATTCCTGAAAGTGTTCGTGAAGAATTACAGTTTGTTCTCGTGTCACATCTTGATCAAGTGTTAGAGCATGCTTTGACTGGCGGTGCCAATAGATGAAAGTAACAAGCTCTGAAATCGTCATTAGTGCAGTTAAGCCAGATCAGTACCCAGTTGAACCAATTCCTGAATTTGCCTTAGCTGGTCGCTCCAATGTAGGGAAATCATCATTTATTAACAAAATGCTCAACCGAAAAGGATTAGCAAGAATATCTTCAAAGCCTGGTAAAACACAAACACTGAACTTTTATATCGTTAATGAAGTCCTCCATTTTGTAGATGTACCAGGATATGGCTATGCAAAGGTTTCAAAAAAGGAACGGGAAGCATGGGGGAAAATGCTTGAAACGTATTTAACGATGAGAGAGCAGCTTAAGGCCGTGTTATTAATCGTTGATTTACGTCACCCTCCAACGGCAGATGATATCATGATGTATGATTTCTTAAAGCATTACGAAATCCCATGTATCGTAATTGCCACAAAGGCTGATAAAATTTCTAAAACAAAAAGAGCACAGCATTTGAAAATCACAAAAGAAAAGCTCGAATTACACCCGCATGATACGATTATTCAGTTTTCTTCTGAAACAGGAGAAGGAAAAGATAAAGCGTGGGCAACCATTGAAAGTTATATGTAGAGTAAAACCGTCAGAACAAAGTGTCTGACGGTTTTTTATGGTAGTTATTTTTTTCGGATAAAGAGTAAGTAAAAGCCAATTATCACCAACACTACCGGCCAAGACTTCCAAGCAATCGATACCGTGTTTTCGAGGATACCAAGCCATGCGGTGATTTTATCGTAAAATAACAGCAATAACGCGAGTACAAGGAATAATATCCCTTGAAAGAGTCCAGATCGGACCTTCTGGTAACGTAGTAAGAATCCAAGGGCAATAATGAGGATAAACGTTCCAATATGATTGGGCCATAATTGTAAATGGTTGATGATATGGAAATGAAGACCAAAGCCTGTAAGAATGACACCTGGCAGGATGGCTTCGTAATCCTTTCCCCCATACCCTTGGGAGAGAAAGGAGATTCCAACGATTACTAGCAATGTTGGCCATGTGTAAAACTGTTGGAAAAGAGCGATGTTCGCCTGTTGTAAAAAGAAATAAACACCAAAACCAATAAGGATGATTCCAGGAAAGATTCGTTGATTTTTCATTAGCACCACTTCCAGTAAGGATTACTTGATAATCATTCTAATTTTTGTTACTGTACATATGGAGGCTTGTCGTAATATGACGAGCAAGCAAGGTTTACCAATTAATTATAATAGCATATTTGCATCACAGTTGATTAGTTTTTGTTCACATTTTATTCAAATATGGTCATATTTCATTTTAATCTACAAAAATGGAACATGGTATAATTACTACTATCAAACATGTAAATATTCTGGGGGGTGTATTTTCTATATGCATATATTAGTGATAGGTCTTAATTATAAAACTGCCCCTGTTGAAATTCGTGAGCGTTTGACATTTAACCCTACGCAGTTAGGGGAAGCAATGAACGCTCTTAAAGAAAAAAAGAGTGTGTTAGAGAATGTAATTGTCTCTACTTGTAACCGAACAGAAATCTATGCGGTTGTTGATCAACTACACACTGGTAGATATTATATAAAAGAATTTCTTTCAGAATGGTTTTCGATTGAGCAAAGCGAATTTTCACCATATTTATTTATATACGAACATGACGGTGCTATGGAACACTTATTTAGTGTAACATGCGGTTTGAACTCAATGGTATTAGGCGAGACACAAATTCTTGGTCAAGTTCGTACAAGCTTTTTATTAGCTCAGGAAAATGCAGCAGTTGGTACGGTGTTTAACCAGCTTTTCAAGCAAGCAGTAACCTTAGCTAAAAAAGCACATTCAGAGACAGATATTGGTGCGAATGCGGTATCGGTAAGTTATGCAGCGGTCGAACTAGCGAAGAAAATCTTTGGTACCTTAAATAAAAAGCATGTGTTAATTCTTGGTGCAGGTAAGATGGGGGAACTTGCCATACAGCATCTACATGCAAATGGAGCAAGCAAGGTAACTGTTATTAATCGCACCTATGAAAAGGCTCAGAATTTAGCTGAACGTTTCGAAGGTGAAGCTAAAACACTCGAAGAGCTTCAGTGTTCTTTAATTGATGCAGATATTTTAATAAGTTCAACAGGTGCAAAAGAATTTGTTATTACAAAGGGTATGATGACTCAAGTTGAAAAGATGCGTAAAGGAAAGCCTTTATTCATGGTTGATATTGCGGTTCCACGTGACTTGGACCCAGCATTAGCTGAGCTTGAGAGTGTCTTCTTATATGATATAGATGATTTGGAGGGAATCGTTGAAGCGAACCTTCAAGAACGAAAACGTGCAGCTGCACAAATTATGATGATGATTGAAGAAGAAATCGTTGACTTTAAACAATGGCTAAATTTACTAGGGGTTGTCCCTATTATTTCTGCTTTACGTGAAAAAGCACTTACGATTCAGTCCGGGACAATGGAAAGCTTAGAACGAAAGCTTCCTCATTTGTCTGAACGTGATTTTAAAGTATTAAATAAACATACGAAAAGTATTATTAATCAAATGCTAAAGGACCCAATCCTTCAAGCAAAGGAATTAGCCGCTCGAAAAGATTCAGAACAAGCGTTAGATTTGTTTGTGAAAATCTTTAACATTGATGAACTTGTAAAAGAGCAACAAGTTCTGAGAGAAGCGGAGTCAAATCGAGTGGTTGTAACAAACCCACAGCCTTCCTTTCAATCATAAAAGAGGAGAAGCGAATGTTTGACTACTATATGACGAGGCTACATGAGCTAACCGTTGTCCTGTATGCTTTCTGCGTGCTCTTATATTTTATTGATTTCTTACACCATAACCGGAAGGCAAATCGTGTTGCCTTCTGGTTACTTGCATTTGTATGGTTACTGCAAACGATGTTTTTATTTTTGTATATGTTAAAAACCGGCCGTTTCCCGGTACTTACCATATTTGAAGGGCTCTATTTTTATGCATGGGTGTTAATTACTTTATCATTAGGAATCAATCGGTTACTTCGTGTTGATTTCATTGTGTTTTTTACAAATGTTTTAGGGTTTATTATTCTAGCTATCCATACGTTTGCACCAGTGCAATTTGAATCTCATGTGATGGCCGAGCAGCTCATCTCAGAGCTTTTGTTGATTCATATAACACTTGCGATTCTTTCTTATGGAGCTTTTTCCCTTTCTTTTGTTTTCTCTTTTCTTTATTTGATTCAGTACAACTTACTAAAGAAAAAGAAGTGGGGAGCTAGGCTGTTAAGAATTACGGATTTATCTAAACTTGAGCATATGTCATATGTTTTAAATGTCATTGGTGTGCCTATGCTAATGCTAGCAGTCATATTAGGGATTCAATGGGCATACTTAAAAATTCCTGAGATGTTTTGGTTAGATGCAAAGGTCATTGGCTCTTTCGGTGTACTGATTGCATACAGCATTTATTTGTACTTACGTGTTAGTAAGGAGCTGTACGGAAGGTCATTGGCTCTTTGGAATATTGCTTCATTCTTAATTGTTTTGATCAATTTCTTTTTAATAGGCAACTTATCATCCTTCCACTTTTGGTACACTTAAGGATACATACATAGGAGGTTTACATGCGGAAAATTATAGTTGGCTCCAGACGAAGTAAGCTTGCACTTACACAAACCAACTGGGTCATTGACCAGTTGAAGAAATTAGACCCATCCTTTGAATTTGAGGTAAAAGAGATTGTTACGAAGGGGGACAAAATCCTTGATGTAACTTTATCTAAAGTTGGTGGAAAAGGGTTATTTGTTAAGGAAATTGAGCAGGCAATGCTTGATGAGGAAATAGATATGGCGGTACATAGTATGAAAGACATGCCAGCTGTCCTGCCTGAAGGCTTAGTGATTGGTTGTATTCCATTTCGTGAGGATCATCGAGATGCACTAATCTCTAAAAATCACACGCCTATTAATGAATTAAAGCCTGGTTCTGTTGTTGGCACAAGCAGTCTTCGTCGCAGTGCACAGCTGCTTGCAATTAGACCAGACCTTGAAATAAAGTGGATACGGGGAAATATTGATACACGATTAGCCAAATTAGAAACGGGAGAATATGACGCAATCATACTAGCTGCTGCTGGCCTTTCCAGAATGGGGTGGGCAAGTGAGGTAGTATCAGAGTTTATTGATGATGAAGTATGTATCCCAGCAGTTGGTCAAGGTGCATTATCGATAGAATGCCGAGAAAGTGATGAACAGCTACTTAACTTATTATCTCGTTTTACTTGTGTGAAAACCAAACAAGCAGTGACAGCCGAGAGAGCGTTTCTTCAAAAGATGGAAGGCGGCTGTCAGGTTCCGATTGCAGGATATGCAAAAGTTGAAGAGAACGGTGATATCTCTCTTACAGGGCTTGTCGCAACTCCAGATGGAAAAACTATCTTAAAGGAATCAGCAAGTGGACAAGATCCTGAAAAGCTAGGGGAGCAAGTGGCAGATGCCCTGATTTCTAACGGAGGAAAAGCATTAATTGACGCGGTGAAAGTGGAGCTTGATAGTGAATGAGTGATGACTACTCTCTCAATGGAATGAAGGTTCTTGTTCCTCGAGGAAAAAAGCATGCAAAACCATTTTCAGATCTAGTCAAGAAATATGGGGGGATTCCAGTGGAAATCCCTCTTATTTCCTTTCGACCAGTTGCTTCACCCAATCTGGCTATCCTCCTGCATAAAAAACTACATAAATATGATTGGATTATTTTTACTAGTAATGTGACTGTAGAAACATTCTTTTCTTTTGACATCAACCCGACCGTACTCGATCACATACAGATTGCTGCTATTGGTGAAAAAACGGAGGAAGCCTTAGTAAGAAAAGGGGTAACAGTTGACTTTAAGCCAAAAGAATATGTAGCTGAAGCATTTGTAGAAGAATTCTCTCCGTATATTAGCGAAGGGACGAATGTTCTAATTCCTAAAGGAAACTTAGCTAGAGAACTTATTTCTACTACCCTTGAAAAAAAGGGAGCCCATGTGGATGAGCTAGTCATTTATGAAACGTTTTTTCCTGACAGCAGTTGGGACGCATTAGTGAAGGCGCTAACAGAAAAGCAGCTAGATATCATAAGTTTTACTAGTCCTTCGACAGTTGATCATTTTATGGCTGTTGTGAAAGAAATGAATTTATTATCGACTATTGATCATTGCCTGTTCATGTGTATCGGGCCTGTTACTCTTCAACGGGCTAATGCTCTAGGTTTACATGTGGACGCCATGCCAGATACATACACAATTGATCATATGCTACAAAGTATTATGAAAATAATAGGAAAGAGGGAGAACAAATGAATCAATCATTTTCTCGTCACCGTCGTTTACGATCTTCAGCAACATTACGCACAATGGTTCGTGAAAACCACTTACACCTTGAAGATTTGGTATATCCAATTTTTGTAGTAGAAGGTGAAAATATAAAAAATGCTATCCAATCGATGCCAGGAGTTTTTCAACTGTCATTGGATCAATTAAAAATTGAAATGGATGAAGTAGTAGCACTTGGGATTACATCCGTCCTTTTATTTGGAATCCCAAATGAAAAAGATGAGTGCGGTACGGGTGCTTTCCATGATCATGGAATTGTACAGGAAGCGACTCGAGTCATAAAAGAACAGTATCCTGATATCGTTGTTATTGCGGACACATGCTTATGTGAATACACTAGTCATGGTCACTGTGGAGTGATCGAAGGTGGTAAAGTATTAAATGATCCATCACTGAAATTATTAGCGGATACAGCAGTTAGCCAAGCAAAAGCAGGAGCCGATATTATAGCTCCTTCAAATATGATGGACGGATTTGTTGCGGCAATAAGAGCAGGCTTAGATGAGGCAGGCTTTGAGGATATCCCTATTATGTCTTACGCTGTGAAATATGCTTCTTCTTTTTATGGACCATTTCGTGAAGCGGCTGAGAGTACACCTCAATTTGGAGACCGTAAAACTTATCAAATGGATCCAGCCAATCGTATGGAAGGCTTAAGAGAAGCGAATTCAGATGTTCAGGAAGGAGCAGACTTCCTTATTGTGAAGCCTGGAATGCCATACTTGGATATTGTACGTGATATAAAAAATAATTTTCACCTGCCTGTTGTTGTCTATAATGTGAGTGGGGAGTATTCAATGGTTAAAGCTGCGGCTCAAAACGGGTGGATTGATGAAAAAAATATTGTAATGGAAATGCTAACCGGTATGAAAAGAGCAGGTGCTGACCTTATTATCACTTATCATGCCAAAGATGCTGCAAGATGGTTAAAAGAAAACTAATACTTGATGAAACGAGGGATACTTATGCGCTCTTATTCTAAATCTATTGAAGCTTTTGCTGAAGCAAAAACACTTATGCCTGGTGGAGTAAACAGTCCTGTTCGTGCGTTTAAATCGGTTAAAATGGATCCGATTTTTATGGAGAGAGGAAAAGGCTCGAAAATTTATGATATAGATGGAAACGAATATATTGACTATGTATTGTCATGGGGACCTTTAATCTTGGGGCATGCAAATGATCGTGTCGTTGAAGCGATTAAAAAGGTGGCCGAACTTGGTACAAGCTTTGGTGCGCCTAGTTTGATTGAAACGAAATTAGCTAAATTAGTAAAAGAAAGAGTGCCGTCTATTGAAATCGTTCGTATGGTTTCTTCTGGAACGGAAGCTACCATGAGTGCTTTGCGCTTAGCTCGTGGATATACAGGGAGAAATAAAATCTTAAAATTTGAAGGTTGTTACCATGGTCACGGTGATTCTCTGTTAATCAAAGCAGGATCTGGGGTGGCAACTTTAGGTCTTCCTGATAGCCCTGGTGTTCCAGAAGGGGTCGCAAAAAATACGATTACGGTTCCGTATAATGATTTGGAAAGTGTTCGCTATGCATTTGAGCAATTCGGCGATGATATTGCTGGAATCATAGTAGAGCCTGTTGCAGGAAATATGGGAGTTGTTTTACCTCAACCAGGGTTTTTAGAGGGGCTTAGAGATATTACTACCCAATATGGGGCACTTTTAATATTTGATGAAGTAATGACAGGGTTTAGGGTTGGATACAACTGTGCACAAGGATATTTTGGGATTACTCCAGATTTAACATGTCTTGGAAAAGTTATTGGTGGTGGGCTACCTGTTGGAGCCTACGGAGGAAGAGCGGAAATCATGGAGCAAATCGCACCAAGTGGTCCAATATACCAGGCTGGTACGCTTTCAGGTAATCCTCTTGCTATGACAGCAGGATTAGAGACACTAAGCCAGTTAACACCAGATCATTATGAGGAGTTTGCGCGTAAAGCAGAATTGCTTGAAGAGGGAATAAGAGCATCAGCAGAAAAACACGATATTCCTCACACCATCAACCGTGTGGGATCGATGGTCGGATTTTTCTTTACAAACGAAGCTGTTACAAATTACGAAAAAGCAAAAACTTCAAATCTTGATTATTTCGCTACTTATTATCAAGAAATGGCGAATCAGGGTGTATTCTTACCACCTTCTCAATTTGAAGGAATGTTCCTTTCAACAGCTCATAGTAACGAAGATATCGAAAAAACAATCGAAGCCATCGAAATTGCCTTTTCAAAGCTAAGATAATTACAAGGAAAGAGACTCTAATGGGTCTCTTTTTTTATGTAAACAGGCTCTTAGCGATTACTTTTATTCATAAAAATATTCACTAGTTCATACAGTGATAATGACATAGTGATTAAACGTATAGGATATGAAGGGAGGAGTCGCTTTGTCTCAGGGTAACGAGTCGTGCTTGCGATTTTCATTAGAAGAATCGGTGTGGTTTCAAAAGGGACAGGAAGTAGAGGAGTTAGTTTCTATTTCACTTGACCCAAATATTACGATTCATGAAAACGAACAATATGTCACCATTCAAGGTGCATTAGAATTAACAGGGGAATATCAGCGTTACAATGATGGTTCTAACGAGGAGGAGGATTTGTTTACTGCTCCGAAGTTCGTTCATCATGTGGAGGAGAGGGAAGAGGGACTCTATGAGTTTTCACACCGTTTTCCGGTAGATATAACCATTCCTAATAACCGTATCCAAAGCATTGATGACATTCATGTTGAAGTGGAAAGCTTTGATTATCTTTTTCAAGAAAGAAGCTGTATGAAGCTAACTGCCGATTTAACGATTACGGGTCTTTATGGAGATCAGCAGCATAAACCGGCACATGAAGAAGCAGAAGTGGAAGAAGTTCAACTTGAAGTTGCTTACCGAGAAGCAACCGTTGATGAGATAGAAGAAATTGTTGAAGGGTCTCATGAGCTTCGTACAGTGGAACAAGAGGAACCAACGATTTTGGAACATGAGTATGAACCATTCGCTGTGGAAGCGAGAAAATCAGCAGATGATACAGAGGAAAAAGTGGTTTCAATAAATAAAGCGGTTGAAATTTTTGAAGCACCACAACTTTCTGTAAACGAAGCAAAGGAGCCAGAAATTACTTTTTCAGCAGCTCGAAGTGAAGGACCCCAAGAGGTTGCAGAAGAAGTCGTTGAGGAGGCACCAGAGGTTGAGCTTCAGCCTGTACCAGAAGCAGAACTTCAGCCACAATCAGTGACAGAACTCCAACCACAACCAGAAACCCAACCAGAAGTGGAAGTAGAATCTTCTTCTTCACCTCCTCAGCCTAAGATTAAGAAAAAGAAATCTTCAAAAAAGGGAATGTCTTTAACCGAGTTTTTTGCTCGAAAAGAGGAGACGGAAGACTTAACAAAACTCCGTGTAGCCATCGTTCAAAGCGGGGAAACGGTCGAGCAATTAGCGGCACGTTACGAAGTACCTGTACAACAATTACTTAAGGTAAACCATCTTGAGTTAAATCAAGATATATACGAAGGGCAAGTTCTTTATATACCTATTCCTATTGCCCATAAATAGAAGAACAACCATTGGGCAGGTGAAAACTCCTGCCCTTGTTGTTTTTAATGGAAGGGTTGAGCCTCCTTGTCGAATATTAATTATTTGCAGCAAATGGAGCCGGTGTTAAAAAATTACGGAGTTAAGCCACACTTTATTGAGAAATTCGGGAAAATCTTTCGTATTTATAGTGATAAAGGAGTATTTGCTCTAAAAAAGATAGCTCCTAAACACGGTACGGATTTTATTAGACATATCCAATATCTATATCAGAAAGGATACAATCGTATTGTCCCTGTTTATCCAACGGTTGATGGACGTTATGCGGTTTTGCATAATCAAGCGTTATATTACTTGATGCCATGGTTACCAAATGAGGAAAAAGAAAACAGGAATGAAAGAAATCAACAGCTTTTCCGGGAGCTAGCAAGGCTTCATACATTGTCACTTCATGAAGTGACCATTGATCCTCAAGAAAAAGAAGAACATTATACTTCTCTTTCATCACTTTGGGAAAAAGAGACGGAATTTATTGAAGGCTATATTGAAGCGTGTGAAGGAAAACAATATATGTCCCCTACCGAACTTTTGTTTTGCTTGTATTACAATGACATTCGTCAAGCACTAACGTATTCCAAAAACAAGCTAAAAGAATGGTTCGAGCTAACAAAGGAAGAAACGAAGGCCAGGGCGGTCGTGGTTCATGGTAAGATCTCTTCTGAGCATTTTCTCTATGATGATAGAGGATATGGATATTTTATTAATCTTGAAGGCAGCAGAGAAGGAGCTGCCATTCATGATATTTTACCTTTTTTATCAAGACTGTTAAATACCTTTCCAAAGCGTTGCGATGACTGTATAGACTGGTTATATGTGTATTTAAAGTACTTTCCATTAAAAGATGACGAAATGCTCTTATTATTAGCTTATTTTGCTCATCCCGGCCCTGTGTTAAGGGTGGTGGAAGAGTATTATAAAACAAAAGAAAGAAATGAAAGAAAGTTTGTTCAAAGCTTACAAAAACAATTTTGGTTATTAAAAAATTCTGAGTACGTCGTCATGCGTATAGAGGAAATTGAAAGACAAAAAAAACAAGCTGCAGCGGCAGCAGCAGCTCAAAGTAACGAGGGAGCCCAAAGTTAGTGGGCTCCCTAAATAAATTCAAAGTGAAATGCAATAGCTAGAGCAATGAGTATGGCTAGAAACAATACATCAAATGTTGTTGGAAGAAAGATGGTTCGAATTCCTTGAAAGATACAAAAAGGGAGAATGAATTGTCTGCATACTCCTCTCACAGTCCTTAACCATGGTGGCAATGTATAAGGATTATACCTTCTTTTCACACCAATCCCTCCTAAGTTCATATTGTAATACCATAGACGCTAGTAAAAAAATGCTTCTTCCATTACTCTATGTATGGTTATAAAAAAATATGGGTATCCTTATTGACGTTAACGTACTTTTTTATGTAGTATATGGAGTATAAATTGAAGGTTCATATTTTTATCTTACATAATTGAATACAGAAATCTGCTTTGAAAGGGAAGAGTAGGTTGGTTACTCGCTTTAAGAGAGGAAAACTCGTGTCTGAAAGGTTTTCTAAGCGTTCCAATTGAAGGTCGCCCTTGAGCATCTTTTACGAACAGCTATGCTTTGTAGTGAAAGACGGGAGGTCCGTTATCTATTTTAAGAGCCAATCATGGTTTATTTATTGATTGGAAAAAAGGTGGTACCGCGAAGCAAACTCCATTCGTCCTTTTTAGACGATTGGAGTTTTTTTGTATTTAGCTTAGGAGGGAACAAAATGGAAACAAATGAATTAACAATGCCAACCAAATACGACCCAAATACGATTGAACGTGGTCGATACGAATGGTGGCTAAAGGGAAAATACTTTCAAGCACTTAATGACCAAGAGAAAGAGCCATATACAATCGTTATTCCACCACCAAACGTAACAGGAAAGCTACACTTAGGGCATGCTTGGGATACCACCTTACAGGATATTCTTACGAGAATGAAACGTATGCAAGGGTATGATGTATTGTGGTTGCCAGGAATGGACCATGCTGGTATTGCAACACAAGCAAAGGTGGAAGAAAAGCTCCGTGTCGAAGGAAAAAGCCGATATGATCTTGGTCGTGAGGCATTTGTGGAAGAAACTTGGAAATGGAAAGAAGAGTATGCGAGTCATATTCGTCAGCAGTGGTCAAAGTTAGGTCTAGGTCTTGACTACAGCAGAGAGCGTTTTACGCTGGATGAAGGATTGTCGAAAGCTGTAAGAGAGGTTTTCGTTTCATTATATAAAAAGGGGCTTATCTATCGAGGAGAGTATATAATCAACTGGGATCCAGCAACAAAAACAGCCCTTTCTGATATTGAAGTTATTTATAAGGATGTTCAAGGTGCTTTCTATCATATGAAGTATCCTTTAAGTGATGGCTCAGGATTCATTGAAGTGGCAACCACAAGACCAGAAACCATGCTTGGAGACACGGCAGTTGCTGTTCACCCTGAGGATGATAGATATAAGGACTTAATTGGGAAGACAGTTATTTTGCCAATTGTTGGTCGTGAGATCCCAATCGTTGGTGACGACTACGTAGATATGGAATTTGGTTCAGGCGCAGTGAAAATAACTCCGGCACATGACCCGAATGACTT
Source organism: Robertmurraya sp. (assembly GCF_036676585.1). Taxonomy (NCBI): domain Bacteria; kingdom Bacillati; phylum Bacillota; class Bacilli; order Caryophanales; family Bacillaceae; genus Robertmurraya; species Robertmurraya sp. The sequence continues at coordinate 28,361 of NZ_JAKFCQ010000025.1, read as the reverse complement.
TGAAATTGGAAATAGACATAATCTTGAACGGGTACTTGTAATGAACGAAGATGGCACGATGAATGCGAATGCCGGTAAGTACCAAGGGCTGGACCGATTCGAGTGTCGTAAGCAAATCGTTAAGGATCTTCAAGCAGATGACGTATTATTTAAAATTGAAGAGCATATGCACTCAGTTGGGCACTCAGAAAGAAGTGGTGCAGTAGTTGAGCCATATTTATCAACACAGTGGTTCGTTAAAATGCAACCTTTAGCAGATGAAGCAATCGCCTTACAAAAGAAAGAAGAAAAAGTGAATTTTGTTCCTGACCGATTTGAGAACACGTACCTGCGCTGGATGGAAAACATTCGTGACTGGTGTATTTCTCGTCAGCTTTGGTGGGGCCACCGTATTCCAGCGTGGTATCACAAACAAACAGGAGAGGTACACGTTGATCATGAGCCTCCTGCAGATATTGAAAACTGGGAACAGGATAAAGACGTATTAGATACATGGTTCAGTTCCGCTCTTTGGCCGTTTTCGACGATGGGCTGGCCAGATATCGAATCAAGTGATTACAAGCGTTACTATCCAACCGATTGTCTTGTAACTGGTTACGATATCATCTTTTTCTGGGTATCAAGAATGATCTTCCAAGGCTTGGAATTCACAGGAGAACGTCCATTTAAGGATGTCCTTATTCACGGACTTGTTCGAGATGCTGAAGGGCGTAAAATGAGTAAGTCACTTGGAAACGGTGTTGATCCGATGGAAGTAATTGACAAGTATGGTGCAGACTCTTTACGTTATTTCTTATCAACAGGAAGCTCTCCAGGGCAAGATTTACGTTATAGCACGGAAAAGGTAGAAGCAACTTGGAACTTTGCTAATAAAATTTGGAATGCCTCACGCTTTGCATTAATGAATATGGACGGATTAACGTATGAACAAATTGACTTAAGTGGTGAAAAGTCTGTAGCGGATAAATGGATTTTGACTAGACTGAATGAAACCATTGAAACGGTAACAAGACTTTCAGATCGATATGAATTTGGTGAGGTTGGTCGTGTTCTATACAATTTCATTTGGGATGACTTCTGTGATTGGTATATTGAAATGGCGAAGCTCCCACTTTATGGTGAGGATGAAGCGGCAAAGTTAACAACAAGATCTATATTAGCTTATGTACTTGATCAAACGATGAGACTTCTACACCCATTCATGCCGTTTATCACAGAGGAAATTTGGCAAAACCTTCCTCATAAAGGAGAGTCAATTACGGTTGCACCATGGCCAGTAGTAAATGAGGAGTTAACTGATCATCAAGCTGCTTCCGATATGAAGCTATTGGTTGAGATTATCCGTTCTGTTCGAAATATCCGTGCAGAAGTAAATACTCCGCTAAGCAAAAAGATCAATATGATTGTAAAGGGAAAAGACGACAATATCTCTGCTGTGTTGGAAAAGAACCGTGCGTATATTGAGCGTTTCTGTAATCCTGAAGAATTAGTCATTGGAACGGTAGTTGATGAGCCAGAGAAGGCGATGACAGCTGTTGTAACAGGAGCAGAAATTATTCTTCCACTAGCTGGACTGCTAAATATAGAGGAAGAAATTGCTCGACTAGGAAAGGAATACGCAAAGCTTACCCAAGAGGTAGAACGTGTTCAAAAGAAACTCAGCAATGAAGGCTTTGTGAAGAAGGCGCCTGAGAAAGTAATTAATGAAGAGCGTGCAAAAGAGAAAGACTACATGGAAAAACGAGCACTAGTAGAAACGCGTTTAAATGAATTAAAAGGACTATAATATTTAGTAGGACGAATCTAAAATAGATTCGTCCTCACTATATTATGAAAGGTGAACCATCATGTTTTTGACTTATGAAGAAGCAGTGGCATGGATTCATGCTAGATTAAGGCTCGGAATTAAGCCGGGGCTTACAAGAATGGAATGGATGATGGACAGGCTTGGTCATCCAGAGAAACATTTTCACTCCGTACATATCGGAGGGACGAACGGAAAAGGTTCGACTGTTACCTTTTTAAGATCCATTTTAGAAGAGCAGGGATATACGGTGGGCACCTTTACTTCCCCGTATTTTGAGCAATTTAACGAACGAATTAGTGTGAATGGAAGGCCTATATCTAATGATGATATTGTGCGTTTAGTCAATATAATAAAACCTTTAAGTGATGAACTTGAGCAAACGGAATTAGGGGGACCTACGGAGTTTGAGGTCATAACAGCTATGTCACTCTACTATTTTGGTCAGTTGAGCTCGGTTGATATGGTACTATATGAGGTCGGCCTAGGTGGACGGTTTGACTCAACAAATATTATAAATCCTCTTCTGTCGATTATTACAAGTATTGGTCTTGACCATACTGCCATCTTAGGTGATACCCATGAGAAAATCGCATTTGAAAAAGCTGGAATTATTAAGCCACGTGTACCTATTATTACAGCTGTTCACCAAACAGAAGCGTTACAAGTAATAAAAAAGAAAGCATCAAAAGAGAATGCAGATTGTTTTGTATTAGGGGAAGACTTTCATGTTATGAACCATCAATCATTAGCAACTGGGGAAGAGTTTGATTGGAAGATGGCTAATAAAAACTGGTCTTCTATTCAAACGACAATGATAGGTAAACATCAAATCGAAAATGCTTCCTTAGCGATTATGGCCGCTCAGTTATTAAATGATACGAAGCAATTTGTAATTGATTCCACTTCTATTAGAAAGGGCATAAAAAAAGCCTATTGGCCAGGGAGATTTGAAGTGGTAAGTAACGACCCGACGGTTGTTATTGATGGAGCTCATAACGAAGAGGGAATTCACACATTGGTTCGTGAAGCGAAAAAACGCTACCATGATAAGGAAATCCACATCGTTTTTGCGGCGTTAAGAGATAAAAAGCTAGATGGAATGATTCAAGAGCTAGATGAACTCGCCTCTCAAATCACCTTCGTATCCTTTGATTTTCCACGCGCAGCATCCAGCAAGGAACTTTATTCGATTAGTTTGTCTGAAAATAAAAAAGAAAACATGGATTGGGAGGCAAGTATTGAAGAGAAACTATTCGATCTAAAGGAAAATCAAGTGCTTGTTATTACGGGGTCGCTATATTTTTTAGCAGAGGTAAAACCAAAATTACTAAAGTTACTAGAATCAATGTAAAATAAAACTATGACAAATATCTGAATCTTTGATAAACTTAATGTAAAGTAAGTCTTTTCACCCATTAATAAAGGAGGGGGAAGGAAATGGATCCAAAAGCAAAAAAAATCATTTGGATATCTTGGCTATCAATTGTCCCAATTGGACTCTATTTAACATATACCTTTTTCCCACCATTAATTAGTGGGGTAGATTTTGATCTATTTGCCTTTCTTTTGCTAATCTCATTTGTTGCATCCGTCCCAATGGTTGTAAATAATACTCCTATTTTTCTTATTCAATGGGTATCATTGGCGGTGTTTTTAACATTTGGTTTATTTTATGAAATGATTCTTGTGCAATTTGGTATCATTGTCCTTTTAATTAAACTTCGTGTCACCAAACAACAATTATATCGTTTCCCCCTTAATTCACTTATGTTTTTTGTTTGCTCGCTTCTCAGTGGAGTGATTTATTATGCATTGGGCGGCGTTCACGGCCTTACTTTGGTAGAGAATCCGAAGTTGCTACTGATTGCGATAACTTACGCAGTCGTAAATTATGCTCTCAATCAGTTGATTCTATCAGGTATTAGATATGCTTTGTTTAAGCAAAAACAGCAGTATTTTGGTAAGGATTTTATTTGGGAGACTATTACATCGATCCTTACTTTGCCTATAGGGCTAGTTCTATACACGTTATATATCGAGGTAGGGGTTGTGGCACTATTATTTGTTGGAGTACCGTTTGCTAGTCTTTCGATCATATTAAACCTTTACTACTCCACTGAAAAGGTGAATAGTTATCTCCAAAAAGCGGCTGAAATTGGACACGAGCTTGCTGAAAGACTTGATGTGGACGGGGTGCTTGGACTCTTTTTACAAAAATTAAAAACCCTTCTTCCAGTAGATGAAGCGTATGTATTAGATAAAGAGAATGGTCAATTGCACATTATTCGGATGGAGAGTAATCACGGAAAGTTTCGAACCTTCGAAACCATGAAACCTTTAAAAAAAGGAGAAGGAATTGGTGGGAAGGTTTGGGCAGATAAGAATGCCCTTATTTTCTCGAGCAGCAAAGAGTGGAAACCTATAACAAAGGAGCCGCTTTCCCCGGATATGGAGAGTGTGCTTTGCGTTCCAATTGTTAAAAGTAACGAAGTGGTTGGAATCTTATTGCTAGCTTCTTCTGAAAAAAGGGCGTACGAAAAATCACAGCTTATGATTCTTGAAATTTTATGCTCTTACTTAGCTGTAGCTGTGGAGAATGCGAGACATTATGAGAAGACAAAAGAAATAAGTGAGCGATGCGCACTTACCAATCTGTACAATTATCGATACTTAGATAATGAGCTGCAAGCAGAGTACGGGAAGTTGATGGCCTCTGAAAGAAAGAAAATTTCTCTCATTTTGTTAGATATCGACCATTTTAAGTCTGTAAACGACACATATGGACACCAAAGTGGGAATGAAATTCTAAGAGAATTAGCTGGTCGATTAGAAAACTTGGTCGGAAAAAAGGGAACTGTTGCGAGATATGGTGGAGAGGAATTTACGATTCTATTACCAGATGTTGATAAGCAAGAGGCACTCAAACTAGCTGAGCTTGTGCGATTAACGATTGCTAATTGGCCATTTACCCTTGAACAACATATTTCGGAGAAAAATAAAAAGTTGCTAGTAAACATTACAGCTTCAATTGGAGTAGCCACATCACCCGACGATGCGGACGATCCTCAATCGTTAATACGACACGCGGACCGTGCATTATATGTAGGAGCAAAGCGTGCGGGAAGAAATAGAGTAGCTCAATACGTAAAATAAAATAGAAATTACAAAAATAACCAAGAAATTTGGCGAAATCATTCCATGACAAGACGACAAAAGTCTTGTTATTTTTTTTGTACTCTATGATAGGATGAAACAAGCACTCATCTTCGAAGGAGGCAAATGTAGTGGAAAACCAGAAAAAAAATACTATCACGATAAAAATTGATGGTAAATCAAGAACGTATCAAGAGAATAAGCAAAAATTAAAACCAGAAAAAATGACTTCTAGTAAAACCTTTGTCGAAGATGATGGTCGAAAACTAGAATTCGATAAACGGCCAGTAGAAAAGGCAAGTATAAAGGAACCGAATTATGAGGAGGTTGCAGCGGCTTCTGCTGAAAAGAATGAAGAAGACTTTGACTGGATTCTGCCAGAAACTAGTGAGGAACCAGAACTAGAGGAGTACAAGATTGCTAGCTATACAAGTAAACCAAATAAGGGAAAGAGCGTGATCAAAGCCCTTAAGAAAAATAAAAATAATCTATCTCCTTCCATTTTCTTTGCCCTCTTTTTTGCCGTAATCATTGGGATGAGCTTTGGATTTATCCTCTTAAGACTTGTCATTAGTGACCAGACGCTTGGAGGACAAGAAGTAGTTACGACGGTTCCCCCTACTGAACAACAAAGCGAACAGGCGAATGTAGTAAGTTATACATTACCGGTTGTTTCAACTTTTGTTGTCCAAGAAAGTGCTTATTCTTCGGTTGAAGCAGCAAATGAAGGCAAGAAAGTTCTTGATCAAAAAGAAATTCCCTCATCAGTCGTTACAACTGATAGAAGTTATTTGCTTGTTGGCATTGGTTTAACGAAAGAAAGTGGTAAAGCTATTGGTGAACGTTTAACGGAAGAAGGCATCGATATATATGCAAAAGAAATACAAGTTGGTGGCATTCAACTAAACGAAATCACCAGTACGGAACAAAAGCTACTAGAGCAGGCATCACAATTATATGCACCACTAGTGACAATTAGTACAAATCTCACACTGGAACAAACGATTCCTGAAGAAGCTTCAAATAATGTCACACAAATGAAAGCTGAGTGGGATAAAATTAATAGTAAAGAAATTAAAAGTGAAAGATTTATTCAGCTCAAAGAGGAAATAGACAAAGCAATTACTGTTGCGATAAATCCATCAAAAGAGAAGAGCACAGAGCTTCAGCAACATTTATTAAGCTTTTTGTCCTTATACCAATCAGAAAAATAAAAATATCGACATTTTCGGATATTTTCCGGGAAATGGCGAGAAAATAGCAGAGTCTTGTCAATCCATTGACAAGCTCTATTTTTTTATGATTTATAAGAAAAAAAGTTCAGTTAAAAAATGACTCTCATCCTATTTTTTGTTACGATAAAAAGGTATCTCCCCTATGATCCAAATATAAAGGTAAGGTGATCTTATGCAAAACCTCATTTTAGCCTCTTCCTCTCCTCGACGAAAGGAACTGTTATCCATTCTTCAAATCCCGTTTGAGGTAAAAGCAAGTGATGTAGATGAAACCTTTCATTCTGAACTTGCACCACATGAAGTAGTTATCAATTTAGCAGAGCGTAAGGCAAAGCATGTGTCAAGAAATGATTCTTCATCTATCGTCATTGGTGCGGACACGATTGTTGTTGCTGCTGGTGGTGAAATACTTGGGAAACCTAATAACCCAACCGAAGCTATTGAGATGTTAAGGAAATTATCTGGTTCAACACATTCTGTTTACACAGGAGTAGCGATTGTATCGGCTGCTCGTACAACGACTTTTTATGAAAAGACGGATGTAACATTCTGGGAGTTAACTGACGAAGAAATTCACTCCTATATAAGTACCGGTGAACCGTACGATAAGGCGGGAAGCTACGGTATACAGGGGTTCGGTAGCACATTAGTGAAACGAATTGCAGGTGATTATTTTACGGTCGTTGGATTACCGATAGCCCGCCTTGTCCGCGAATTAAAACCTTTTAGGTGTTGAAGGTTCAACGTCGGCCTCCCCAAAAAATTAGGAGGTACGAAATGCGAACAGAAGCACTGATGATTAAGGATTATCCCCATGAAGACCGTCCCCGGGAGCGCTTTGTTCAAAGTGGTCCAGAAAGCCTTTCAAACCATGAACTACTTGCTCTTCTTTTGAGAACGGGAACAAAAGAAGAGTCCGTTCTTCAATTGGCGAATCGACTATTAAATCATTTTGAAGGACTTAGGCTTCTAAAAGAAGCGACCTTAGATGAAATGACCCAGATTAAGGGGATTGGTATGGCTAAAGCTGTTCAAGTACTTGCTGCCGTAGAAATAGGAAGGCGAATTACAAACTTGAATTATGATGATCGGTATGTTATTCGTTCACCTGAGGATGGTGCTAAGTATGTGATGCAAGATATGAGATTCCTTAGTCAAGAACATTTTGTATGTCTATATCTTAATACAAAAAATCAAGTCCTCCATAAAAAAACAGTCTTTATTGGGAGCTTAAATGCTTCCATCGTTCATCCTCGTGAAGTGTATAAGGAAGCATTAAAACGTTCTGCAGCTTCTGTTATTTGTGCACACAATCACCCATCAGGAGTGCGCCTGTAAGGTGCCGCATAATAGCATTCTAAAAGAATTAGAACTCCTTACATGGTTCTATGGTCAGCATCTTACCTAAAAGGGAAACCTGTAAAGGGAAAAAAGCATGATGTGAAAAGGGAAAGAGACGATTTGCTATCATATCGAGTCAGTTTCTCAGACCAAGTGATGTATGGTAAAGGCTAGACTGCTTGAATCCTAGACGAAGGAGCGAAGGGTACGCCGTTACTTATGATAGCTAACAGGTAACGAGGACAATATCGGAGAAGTTCTCCTGACTTTTTTCGATTGTAAGGATTGTCCTTCTATACTCTATAAAGAGTAAAACGTCAAAAGGGGTACCTAACCATCACGTTCTATTATGTTGCATAATTCAGGGATTGCCTAAGTACAACAAAGAGGTTGTATAAGGTAACGGAGTCATCATAGTACTCAACGTTTGCCTGTAATGGGTTTAGCAAGGGGAAGGGTGACAGGCTACTATTCGTCCATTTGAAAGGTGTCATGAACATGGCAATTAATCCATTTCAACAATTAGACGTTTTGAAAAAGGCTTCACAAAAAGGGAAACAAATTACTGATTGCTATCGTCTTATGTATAGAAAGGATTTATGGATAAGGGCACATAAACAATTATATTATCTCAAAAATTCAAATGAATTTCCTATGCTAGAAATGGATGAGATCATTTTGAAACTAAAAAAGGGAACGTTCCGATTCGATAATCTAAGGGATAGGTTACAGCATTCTATTTCTCCATCTTTTAGAGAGTTATTGGTCCTTGAGGTAATCAAAGAAATTCTTACATCCATATTTAGAGAAACTCACTTAAATAGGGAGGATCATAATCAATCTCTCAAAGAGGTAAAAAGAAATTGGAGTGACCAAACCTGGTTGATTTACGGGAAAATAAATCATAAAGAGTCTCCTGTTTGGTACCATCAACTCCTGGAGAATATTGAAAAAAAGGTCAGTGATCGACGTTTCTTACTCCTCCTTCATAATGCCATATTCTCAGGAATAATCGATAAAGAAACTCCAAGCAAAGGTGCAACTCTTAAATCAGTACTTTTCTCTATTTATTTTCAAGAAGTGGATATCTTTTTGAAGATGAAATTGAATAAGGGAAAAAAGGCAAATACTAGCTTAGGAGCGTTCAAGTATTTTCAAGAGTTTGACCATTACTTATTGACATTTAATGGTTCAAAAGACGAAGCGGCCCAGGTTTTTAGTGAGGTGCAACTATTTTTCAGCTCAAAACTTTTATATGCAAACAAAGAATATTCCCTGTGCTTTTCCAATCTTAAGAAACCTGCATTACTATGTGGATATGAGATGAAAAGGTGTAGACTGACTAACACTCTTCTTTTCAAGATACCTTACGATACACTAAAGAGACTGTCAAAAAAATACGGAGAAATTGAAGATTTTCTACCTATGCCTCGACCGGAATTAATCAACTTCTCTGAAAGAAAAATCATGCGGGTGTATCATTCTGAATTAAGAAAGGTAGTTTTGGATTATAGAGGAGCAAATAATTGGCATGACTTTTCAAAACTATTTTCCTTAGCTAGAGGCAGTTTTATCAGAACGATAGCAATGAAAAGAAAGTGCTCAGTTAACAAAGTTAGTCTAGAAATGAAATCATATCAACAAGGTGATCTTTGTATAAGAGTGAAAGTGGAAGGAAATATTGAAAGTTTATATTCATTTATTAAATTATCTGAGTTTTCCTTTTTGAGATACTAAGCCTTGAAGCTGGCGAGCCGTATACGCTGAAAGGTGTACGTACGGTTCTGTGGGAGGAGAGAAGAAACCAGTAACTAGTTAGATGGCGCTTTTCTCCTACCCGACGATCCTACTCCTAGCAAGGAGGATATTGAGGTTACGAAAAGACTAGTGGAATGTGGGAAAATATTAGGCATCGAAATTCTTGACCATTTGATTATTGGGGAAAATAAATTTGTCAGTTTAAAGGAAAAAGGCTATTTATGACACTATGAATTTATTTGACGATGCGATATAATAAGCTTTATGATTTTTTTGCAATAAAACACTAAGATGAATTCATAATAAATAGCTTTAACTAGAAAAAGTGAATTTCCATATTGGACAAACCATTAGACGGATGACTTTATTCGTACGATTTGGATGAGAAAGGGAGATACTTCATGTTTGGAATAGGAACAAGAGATCTTGGAATTGATTTAGGAACAGCAAATACGCTTGTGTATGTGAAAGGAAAAGGGATTGTTGTAAGAGAGCCTTCTGTTGTTGCCCTGCAAACAGATACAAAACATATTGTAGCAGTAGGGAACGATGCGAAAAATATGATTGGCCGTACACCTGGTAATGTGGTAGCTCTTAGACCAATGAAAGATGGTGTTATTGCTGACTATGAAACAACTGCAACGATGATGAAATATTACATAAATCAAGCAAACAAAAGCAAGGGTCTCTTCTCAGGTAAACCATATGTAATGGTATGCGTACCATCAGGGATAACGGCTGTAGAACAAAGAGCAGTGATTGATGCAACTCGTCAAGCTGGTGCTAGGGATGCATATCCGATAGAAGAGCCGTTTGCTGCTGCAATCGGAGCAAATCTTCCTGTATGGGAGCCTACTGGAAGCATGGTTGTTGATATCGGAGGCGGGACAACTGAGGTTGCCATTATCTCCTTAGGAGGTATCGTGACAAGCCAGTCCATTCGCATTGCTGGAGATGAAATGGATGAAGCAATAATTAATTATATTCGAAAAACGTACAACCTTCTGATCGGTGATCGTACAGCAGAAACAATTAAAGTTGAAATTGGAAGTGCGGGTGACCCAGAAGGTATTGAAAATATGGAAATACGTGGACGTGATTTGTTAACAGGACTACCGAAAACGATTGAAATTAGAGCAGAGGAAATCTCGAAAGCTCTACATGATACGGTATATGCAATCGTAGATGCTGTTAAGGTTACATTGGAAAAAACTCCACCAGAGCTTGCCGCAGATATTATGGATCGTGGGATTGTCCTTACAGGCGGAGGTGCGCTTCTTCGTAATTTAGACCGAGTAATTAGCGAAGAAACAAATATGCCAGTACTCATTGCTGAAAATCCACTTGATTGTGTGGCAATAGGTACAGGAAAAGCTCTTGATCATATTCATCTTTTTAAAAATAAAGCTTCAGAAACACGATAAGCAAACTATCTTTCCCTCTCTCCTTAAGGAGTGAGGGAATACCCCTGTGTGGGAAAATTTTTCACTTGAGGTGTAAGAAATGCCACAATTTTTATCAAATAAACGCCTTATCATTTTACTAGTTAGCATCATTATTCTCGTGGCATTAATCGGTTTTTCAATAAGAGAGCGAGAGAAGTTAACATGGCCTGAACAATTTATTAAAGATACGACAGGATGGGTACAATCAGCCTTTTCACGTCCTGCCAATTATGTAGCAGGTTTCTTTGAGAATGTAAGAGACTTGCAAAATACATATGAAGAGAACAAGGAATTAAAAGCTCGATTAGATGAGTTAGTTCAGCTTGAGGTAGATGTTCAAACACTTGCAAAAGAGAATAAAGAGCTACGAGAAATTCTAGATAATAAGGAAGATTTAAGCGAATTTGATCCTGTACAGGCAATCGTTGTAGGTAGAAACCCTGAAAGATGGCATGAACTACTTGTTATTAATAAGGGGAAACAAGACGGTATCCAACAAAATATGGCGGTTATCACTGCAAATGGGCTAATTGGTAAGGTAAAAAGCACAAGTCAATTCACCTCGACCATTCAGCTATTAAGTGCAAATGACCCAACAAATCGAATTTCTGCAAAAATAATAGGTGAAACGGAAACTTACGGGACCATTGAAGGATATGATGAGGAAAGAAAACTCCTTAAACTAAAGAGGCTTCCGTATGATGCGAAAATAGAGAAAGACCAGATTGTTACTACTTCTGGACTAGGTGGAGTATTTCCGAAGGATTTACCTGTTGGTAAAGTGGTCGAAGTCGTTCCGGATGAATTTGGATTAAATCAAACTGCGTATATAGAGCCGGGCGCCGATTTTTATGATATTCGTCACGTTATGGTTGTTACTGTTAAGACGAATACGCCTGATTTAAGTGATATTTCTAGTGAAGAGGAGGAGGAATTGTGAAAAAACTCCTTCTTCCTATTTTTGTGTTGTTTTTTTTCATACTAGAGAGTTTGTTCGTCGAGCTTTTTTCTCCACAGCTTTTTAATAGTGATCGCATCATCGTGCCCCATTTTCTTTTAGTAGTTCTTTTGTTTTTAACCGTTTACGGAGGAAAGAAACAAGGGATCCTGTATGCGGCTATTTTTGGGCTGCTCTTTGATATTGTTTATACTGAAGTGATTGGGATATATTTCTTTTTGTATCCACTGGTCGCTTATTTTGTTTCAAAAACGATGCAGCTTATACATAATCATCTCGTTGTAGTTTCATTAACCTCCATGGTCGGAATCATCCTACTAGAGCTTGGTGTGTATGAGTTAAACTATTTATTAAAAGTTACTGAAATGAATTTTCAAACTTTCTTACAGGAGAGGCTTTATCCAACCTTGATATTAAATTTGGCTTTTACGATTTTGGTTTCCTTTCCCCTTAAACGGCAGTTTGATAAATATGCAGAGGAACTTAGAAATGAATAAAAAATCGATTCTATTTAAAAAGGATTTCTGGGGCTTAAGGTCGAAATAATATAAAGATATATGTTAGCTTGTTTCGTATTGAGCTTATTCTTAGTTTGCTTAACATCGAGGGATGCTTTTCTATTGAGGTGACCAACTTAACATGAAGAAGACACAAAATGTGCTAATAAAAGGAACAAAGGATGGTTTAACGTTACACTTAGATGATCTTTGCTCCTATGAAGAATTAAAGAGGGAATTAGATTCTAAATTAACCGAAAATTCGTTAGCTAATAAAGATCGACCTTTAATCTCTGTTCGAGTTCAAGTAGGTAACCGATACTTGACAGAAGATCAGCAAGAAGAAATTAAAAATTTAATACGTCAAAAAAAGAATTTAGTCGTTGAATTAATTCAATCAAATGTAATGACAAGGGAAGAAGCCGAGCTAGCAATAGCAGCAAATGAGATCATCCCAGTAGCTAAAGTCATCCGTTCAGGTCAAGTACTTGAAACACCTGGTGATTTGCTCTTAGTGGGAGATGTGAATCCTGGTGGGACTGTTCGAGCAGGCGGAAATATCTTTATTATGGGAGCGCTGAAGGGAATTGCTCACGCAGGATGCTTTGGTAACTCAAATGCAGTGGTTGTTGCCTCAGTGATGAATCCTTCACAAATCAGAATTAGTCATTGCATTAACCGTGCTCCAGATAATGGAACAGACAAAGAGAAACGGGAAATGGAATGTGCCTATATTGATGAAAACGATCACATTATTATTGATAGATTGCAAGTATTATCTCAGCTAAGACCAAACTTAACGAAGCTGGAAGGGGGACGCTAAAATGGGACAAGCCATTGTTGTAACTTCGGGAAAAGGTGGAGTAGGGAAAACGACTACTTCTGCAAATATTGGAACAGCACTAGCCTTACAAGGGAAGCGTGTCTGCCTTGTTGATACAGATATCGGATTGAGAAACTTAGACGTCGTTATGGGACTTGAAAACCGAATCATTTATGATTTAGTTGACGTCGTGGAAGGTCGCTGTAAGATTCATCAAGCGTTAGTTAAAGATAAGAGATTTGATGACCTTCTATACTTGCTTCCAGCAGCACAAACGAGTGATAAAACGGCAGTTCAGCCTGAACAAATGAAAACGTTGATTAACAATTTGAAACAGGACTATGATTATATCATTATTGACTGTCCGGCAGGAATTGAACAAGGTTATAAAAATGCAGTTGCAGGTGCGGATAAAGCTATTGTTGTAACCACACCAGAGGTTTCAGCTGTAAGGGATGCGGACAGAATCATCGGACTTCTAGAAAAGGAAGAAAATGTGGAAGCACCAAAGCTAGTGATTAATCGTATCCGCAGTCATATGATGAAAAATGGAGATATGCTTGATGTAGACGAAATCACAGCACACCTATCCATTGATTTAATTGGAATAGTGGCAGATGATGATGAAGTCATTAAAGCATCTAATCATGGTGAACCAATCGCTCTTAATCCTAATTCAAAAGCTTCGATCGCTTATCGAAATATTGCACGCCGAATATTAGGAGAATCAATACCACTCCAACAGCTTGATGATAGTGATAAAGGTGTATTTACAAAAATTAAAAAGTTTTTTGGTGTTAAGTAAAACCGAGATTTTTCTCGGTTTTTTTATTTGGTTTCTTTGTCTAGTAATTGAATTGTATTGTCATAGGTTTGTCCTTTTGCACATAAACTTGTACAAAACGCAAAAGGAATGGTGGGGAAACCATGGGGTCAAGACCGGATGAAATTCGTAAACGTATTGCAAAGCGAAAGAGGGAAAGGGACAGGCTTACACAGACCGTTGCTCATTCAAGGCTGTTGCTGCCAGAAACGGAAGAAACGCACGGATATGATCGGATTCCCACATATGAAAGTGGGAAAGAAGAAGAGCTTCATCCTCTTTTTCGAAAGGAAGTATTTATTTTTAAAATACTTGCCTCTACAATTTTGGTGTTCTTAGTAGCGATTATTTTTAGAAATAATGACGCTAGATTTGAGAGTGTTAGAGAATTTGTTTCGATAAACATGGAAAAGGACTTTCAATTTACGACAGTAGCAAACTGGTATGAAGATCAGTTTGGAAAGCCTCTTGCACTTTTGCCGTTTACAAATAATAAATCAGAAGAAGTGAATGAGGAGTCGCAGCCATATGCCTTACCAGCGTCAGGGAAAATTCTAGAGGAATTTGGTGAAGACGGACAAAAGGTAACAATAGAAACACCTAAAGGTGCGGCCGTTACCGCGATGAGTGGTGGTATGATTGAATTTGCTGGTGTAAAAGAGGGGTTTGGTAAGACGGTTATTGTCCAGCACGGTGATAAGAGTGAGACTTGGTATGGGAATCTTGATGATATCTCGGTTAATCTTTATGAATACATCGAAAAAGGGAAAGAAATTGGAACGGCAATGGATAGTGATGATGGGGAAAAAGGTTCCTTTTACTTTGCCTTAAAAGAAGGAAATGAATTTATAGATCCTTTCCAGGTGATTCAGGTTGAATAAAATGATTGAGCTTTTTTCAAAAATTCATATTCATCCACTTTTGTGGGTAGTTGTGGCATTGTCTGTAGTGACAGGTCACTTTTATGAACTCCTTCTCCTATTAATCATTATCTTTATACATGAGCTAGGTCATGGGGTAGCCGCTTCCTATTTTTCATGGAGAATTAAAAAAATCACGTTGCTTCCTTTTGGTGGGGTTGCAGAGATGGATGAACATGGAAACAGGCCGCTACGAGAAGAAGCAATCGTGGTATTGTCTGGACCTGTACAACACATATGGCTTGTTGCCGTTGCCTATCTACTTCATCAAGTTGGACTTTTGAATGACCATTTGTTTTCCATGTTTCTACAGTATAATGTGATGATATTTTTATTTAATTTGCTTCCTATTTGGCCATTAGACGGTGGGAAATTCATTTTTTTATGGCTTTCTATCAATAAGCCATTTCCAAAAGCATTCAAACAGACACTTCTCCTCTCTTTCTATGTTTTATTATTATTTAGTTCTGTCATTATGGTGACAGAACCTTTAAATCTTAATGTTTGGATTATCATCTCGTTTCTTTTGTTTTCTTTGTATTATGAATGGAAGCAAAGAAGATATGTGTTTGTTCGATTTTTACTGGAACGCTATTACGGGAAAAAGGATACGTTTGGAACACTCATTCCTTTAAAGGTGGAAGAGGATGAGTTAATTATTCATGTACTTGAAAAATTTCAAAGAGGCTGTAAGCATCCAATAATCATTGAGAATGATGGACAGGAGAAAAGATTGCTTGATGAAAACGAATTGTTACATGCTTATTTTGCTGATAAACTTTTGATGGCAAGAATGAAGGATTTGCTTTATCAATATTGAACTATGATAATAAAGGTGACGTATTGATAAAGTGAGGAATAGATGTTGGATAAGATCATTGTGAATTATATAGGTAGAGAAAAACGCTATGCGATACTCAAGGATCAAAAAGTTGAGAAGCTGTATATTGAACAACCAAAGCAGCAGTCGCTCGTTGGTAATATATATATAGGGACAGTAACGAAAGTTATGCCAGGGTTACATGCTGCTTTTGTTGATATTGGAGAAGAAAAACAAGGATTCTTACATAGAGATAAGCTCGTTTCATTTTTATCAGCAAGAGATGAAAAGACTGTAAAAGAGACTAAAGGGATTGGATCATTTGTCCATCAAGGGGAGAGGCTCCTTGTTCAGGTGGAAAAAGACGCAAGCGGTGATAAAGGACCACGTTTAACAGGGATTGTTGAGATTAATGGAAAGAACATTGTGTATTTGCCGAATGGCTATTATGTGGCTGTCTCAAGAAAAATAGAAGATTCACAGCAAAGAGAAAGCTGGCGTCAAATAGGGCATGAGCTGAAAGAGGAGCATGAAGGGCTCATTTTTCGTACATCATGTACGGATGCAAATAGAGAGGAAATTGAAACAGAGCTTCATCATTTACGAACTCAGTATCATGAACTCACAAAATCTCTAAAAATGGTAAAGAAACCGATGATTGTTCATGAAAGTGAACACTTTATAAAGGAACTTAGGGAAGAATGTAAAAAAATGGAGTCTGCTACCATTGTGATTGATGACATTAGCCTAAGGGATAAACTATTAGCAGGTGGTTCTGATGATCTAGTAAGTGAGATTATTTATTATCATGAGAAACAAAATATATTCTCCGCATACGGGGTTGAAGACTCAGTTGAAAAAGCATTAAGACGTGTCGTTTGGCTGTCAAATGGTGCGTATATAGTCATTGATGAAACGGAAGCTCTCACCATTGTTGATGTGAATACGGGAAAGTATTCAGGGAAAAATCATCTTCAAGATACCGTTGTGAAGACAAATGAGCTTGCCGCAGAAGAGATTGCACGTCAATTAAGAATAAGAGACATTGGTGGAATTATTCTTATTGATTTTATTGATATGAAGGATATGAGTGACCAAGAAATGGTCCGAAAGAAATTGGAAAGAGCTTTGCAAAAGGATCATAAACGAACAAATATTGTTGGATTTACTCAGCTAGGTATCATGCAGCTTACTAGAAAAAAAACAAAAGTAGCACTTTCTGAAGGTTTAACGGAAAAATGTAAAGTCTGTGAGGGGACAGGAAGCGTGTTAAGTGCAGAATCGGTTGCCTTCAAGCTAGAACGAGAACTTTGGGAGCTAAGGGGGACCGATTATGAGTCTGTTACCATTGAAACGACCGAAGCAGTAAAAGATGTGTTTTCCGGCTTGGAAGGTAAACATCTGAAGAGAATGGAAGAATTAATCCATGCAACCCTTCGTTTTATTATCATATCGAACAATAAACCTTTCTATAAAATTACGAAGCTCATCTAACAGTGAGCTTTTTTGTATTGACAATAAGAGAGGAAATATGATAATATCGTTTATGTTATGTTTGTAGCACCCGTGCTACAACCGCGCAGATCAGGTTATAAGTCTTTCATTAGAAAAGCGCCTGTGATGGCGAGTCTTAGTTTATAAGGAGGTGCAGTTCATGTACGCAATTATTGAAACAGGCGGAAAGCAAGTAAAGGTAGAAGAAGGACAAACTATCTACATTGAAAAGCTAAACGCTGAAGCAGGCGAAACTGTTACATTTGACAAGGTTTTATTCGTTGGTGGAGAAAGCGTAAAGGTAGGAAGCCCAGTTGTTGAGGGTGCTACTGTTACAGCTAAAGTTGAAAAGCAAGGTCGCGCTAAGAAGATCATTGTTTTCAAGTACAAGGCGAAGAAGAACCAACGCAAAAAGCAAGGTCATCGTCAACCATATACAAAAGTTGTCATTGAAAAAATCAACGCGTAAGGCGGTCTAAGATGATTCAAACGACGATTTATCGTACTGAATCTGGACAAATAAAGTCGTTTACATTAAGCGGTCATGCTCTCTTTGCTAACCGAGGGGACGATATCGTCTGTGCCGGTGTCTCTGCCGTTTCATTCGGTGCTATTAACTCAGTTATTGCGTTAACAGGTGTTGAACCCGAAATTGAGCAAGGAGATGGTGGCTTTCTCCGCTGTGTGATTCCGACTAATCTCTCTACGGACATACAGGAGAAGGTACAGCTATTGCTTGAAGGCATGGTCGTGTCACTACAAACGATTGAGAGAGATTACGGGAAATATGTAAAAATTACCTTCAAAAAGTAGGAGGTGGAACAATAATGTTAAGATTAGATCTTCAGTTTTTTGCTTCTAAAAAGGGAGTAGGTTCTACAAAGAACGGTCGTGATTCACAAGCTAAGCGCCTTGGTGCTAAGCGTGCAGATGGTCAATTCGTATCTGGTGGTTCAATCCTTTACCGTCAACGTGGCACAAAGATTTATCCAGGTGTTAACGTTGGTAAGGGTGGAGATGACACTCTATTCGCGAAAGTGGACGGAGTAGTTAAATTCGAACGCCTAGGACGTGACCGTAAGCAAGTGAGCGTATACCCTGTAGCTCAAGAAGCTTAATTCTTTTAGAAAAAACTCTAACCTTTAGGTTAGAGTTTTTTTAATCATAAAGCTATTACCAAGGTTTTCTTTTTTGCTATACTAAAAACAAGCAGTTTTCTGACTGATAACGAATTGGTACAGGAGTGCATGACATGAATAAGGATTGGACGACGGTTGAGTTGCTGAGTCACTCGCGTCACGATTGGTTAAATAAAGTACAGCTCATAAAAGGTAACTTATCTTTACATAAATACGACAGGGTAAACGAAATCATTCAGGAAATTGTTATTGAGGCACAAAATGAGGCTCGTCTCTCTCAATTACATACACCACAGCTTGCTGCCCTCTTTCTTACCTGCAACTGGAACAACTTCTCTTTTCAGGTAGATTATGAAGTGCTCGAGGCATCTACCGACAACCAAAACATAATTAATGACATGATTGCTTTGAACTGGATAACCTCATTTTTTGAGTGTTTACAGCAAACGGTTAAGGAGTTTGCTGAGAATCATCTATCAATAACGATCGACAGACAACAAAAGGCAGCCTGTTTCTTTTTTGATTTTAGAGGAATAATAAAAAATAGGACAGGTCTTGTAGAATTTTTCGAAAGAAAAGAAACATTAATAGAAGTAATCGTTCATGAATGTTCGGAACAGGAATTTTCGTTACAGGTATTCTTACCATATGAGGAATAATTGGATCATTCGATTCTCGTCATGTGATGACAACTTCTATCAGGCTCATTACTATAGAACAACAACATAGGACAGACGGGAGGATTTACGATGTTTGTAGATCAGGTAAAGATTTACGTAAAAGGTGGAGACGGTGGAAACGGGATGGTAGCATTCCGCCGTGAAAAATATGTACCAAAGGGTGGACCTGCTGGAGGTGACGGCGGGAAAGGTGCAGATGTGGTTTTTGAGGTAGAAGAAGGATTACGAACGTTAATGGATTTTAGATACCAAAGGCATTTTAAAGCTCCCCGTGGTGAGCATGGGATGTCTAAAAATCAGCATGGTAAAAACTCTAAAGATATGATTGTTAAAGTTCCACCAGGGACTGTCGTAAAAGATGCAGAAACAAATGAAATTATTGGCGATTTAGTTGAACATGGACAACGTGCAATTATTGCTAGAGGTGGTCGAGGCGGTCGAGGAAATTCGCGATTCGCTACACCTGCTAATCCAGCACCTGAATTATCTGAACATGGTGAGCCAGGACAGGAAAGGGATGTAATTCTCGAGCTCAAGCTTCTAGCTGATGTTGGATTGGTGGGCTTCCCTAGCGTTGGAAAGTCAACATTACTGTCTGTCGTTTCTTCTGCAAAACCGAAAATTGCTGAGTATCATTTTACAACGATTGTTCCGAACCTTGGAATGGTCGAGACAGAAGATGGAAGAAGCTTTGTAATGGCTGATCTGCCTGGACTAATTGAAGGCGCTCACTCCGGTGTAGGACTTGGTCATCAGTTTTTGCGACATATTGAAAGAACAAGGGTCATCGTTCATGTAATTGATATGGCTGCAACAGAAGGAAGAGATCCTTATGAGGATTACGTAACGATCAATAAGGAGTTGCAGGAATATAATTTGCGTTTAACTGAAAGACCACAAATCATCGTAGCCAATAAGATGGATATGCCAGATGCTGAGGAAAATTTAAAATCCTTTAAAGAAAAATTAACAGGTGAATATCCTATCTTCCCTATATCAGCGATTACGCGCCAGGGACTTAGAGATTTACTATTTGCGGTTGCTGATAAAATTGAACAAACTCCTGAATTTCCACTTCATGAGGAAGAGCTTGAGAGTACAGGAATTCACCGCGTACTTTACAAACATGAAGCGGAGCAGACAGAGTTCGTTATTACGAGAGATCCGGATGGAAGCTTTGTTGTTTCAGGACATGCAGTGGAACGATTGTTTAAGATGACTGACTTCTCTAGAGACGAGTCGATCAAACGATTTGCTCGCCAGCTTCGCGGTATGGGAGTCGATGAAGCGTTAAGAGAAAGAGGAGCAAAAAATGGTGATACAGTAAGACTTATGGATTATGAATTCGAATTTTTAGATTAGTATTTCGTAGCGCTTTACCTGGGGGTGGGGAAAATGAAAGAAGAAGATATATTAGACAAGAAGTTTTACTTAGTGCGTGAAGATGTGCTGCCTGAAGCGATGAAAAAAACTCTTGATGCAAAGGAAATGCTTGAACGTGGGAAGGTTGAGTCTGTGTGGGATGCGGTTCAAAAGGTCGATTTAAGCCGCAGTGCCTTTTACAAATATAGAGACACAGTCTTTCCTTTCCACACGATTGTCAAAGAACGGCTAATTACCTTGTTTTTTCATCTAGAAGATCGTTCAGGTACGCTTTCACAGCTGCTTGGTGTGGTAGCATCATCTGGTTGTAACGTATTGACTATTCATCAGACAATCCCACTTCAAGGTAGGGCCAACGTAACGCTATCTTTAAATACGACGGATATGGCTATTGAAATTGAAGAACTGCTAGCACGATTACGCAGGATGGAATTTGTAGAGAAGGTTGAAGTACTAGGGTCAGGAGCATAATTGCTTCCGCCCTGTTTTTCATTTGTATACATATTTTGTTTAAAGTGATAAAGTGATAAAAAGAGAGATATGGATTGTGGTAACAAAGGAGAGAGAATATTGAAAGTAGCATTTTTAGGACCAAGAGCCACGTTTACTGATTTAGTGACAAGAGAAATGTTTCCTCATGAGGAGCGAATTCCTTATGCCACAATTCCGGATTGCTTAGATGCAGTAATGGAGGAAGAGGTTGACGTTACGGTTGTTCCGCTTGAAAATACGTTAGAAGGATCGGTAAATATTACATTGGATTATTTAATTCATGAAATTAACTTACCGATTATTGCTGAGGTTACAACTCCTGTAAAGCAGCATTTACTTGTACATCCGTCTGTGAAAGAGAGATGGCAGGAGGTAACAAAAGTATTAAGCCATCCGCATGCCATTGCTCAATGTCATAAGTTCCTTCACGGATCATTAAAAGGCGTACCTTGTGAGAATGCAACGAGTACAGCTGCTGCAGCGAAGTATATTATCGAACATCCGGATGAAAACGTAGCCGCTATTGCGAATCAACTAGCTGCTATAGAATATGGACTAGCTGTTGCAAAAGATAATATTCACGACTACGACTTTAACCATACAAGATTTATCGTGTTATCAAAGAAAAACATCCCACTTCAGCCAAAAACCATTGATATCAAAGGTTATAAAACGACAGTAATGGTCACATTACCTACGGACCGTTCAGGTGCTTTACATCAAGTGCTATCTGCTTTTGCATGGAGAAAATTAAATTTATCAAAAATCGAGTCACGTCCAATGAAGACGGGACTTGGGAATTACTTTTTTATCATTGATATTGAGGAAAAGATGGACGATGTTCTGATCCCAGGTGCAATTGCCGAACTAGAAGCGCTCGGTTGTAGTGTATCGGTGCTTGGCAGCTATCCATATTATCATGAAATTGGGTAAAAAGAAAAGCGAAAGCGCCTTGCTAAGCCCCGACAAGCATAAGACGAATCACGCAGGAA
Source organism: Robertmurraya sp. (assembly GCF_036676585.1). Lineage (NCBI taxonomy): Bacteria > Bacillati > Bacillota > Bacilli > Caryophanales > Bacillaceae > Robertmurraya > Robertmurraya sp. The sequence continues at coordinate 6,601 of NZ_JAKFCQ010000025.1, read as the reverse complement.
GGCCTGCCTTCTGGAGAGATTTGGCTTATGACCTCGAGGGGCTAGGCGCTGGAGCTGGACAAAAAACCTAGTTGCTTTAACGAGCAACTAGGTTTTTTTATTTTCGATCAATGAGAAATCCAGCTTTGTCCAGTGCTTCTTCGACTTGATCAAGGATTTGTTCAGACGGTGCTGAAATGGTGTGAATATGAATCCCTCCTGTTAACTCTGAGAGGTAGGAAGATTTGGTTGATTGCATCTTTTCTAAGAATTGCTTGACTTCTCTACGATTTGACACCATGATTGATGCTGTCAAATCGCCGTATATTGGATGTTCAATTCTTACGTCTTTGACAGTAACTCCATGATCAACGAGCAAATTTAATTCATCTTCTGTCTGCTCAGGGGGATGTGAACAGGCAATGGTTCGGTAAATAGGAGCATCGTTCGCTTGATTGGAAAGATATAAATAGCCCTGGCTCGTTGCCATAATTGGCTCACCCTTCGCCTTTAAAAGCGTAATGTCCCCAACAACTACTTGTCTGCTAACATTCGTTCTTGTTGAGAGTTCTCCTCCAGTAATCGGTGTACCACTTGATTTTAGCCATTCAAGAATGAGCTCACGACGGTTTTCTCCTAATATCTTTTTCTCATTCATTTTAAACGTCTCCCTTATTGTCAACACTACAATTATTTTACCATAATTGTTATTTGATTATCACGCTGTGGTGCTTCTTGGATGATAGCAATAATGGTTTGAGCCAACCCTTTCACATCCGCTTCAGTTGTATGAACCCCGAATGATATACGGATGAACTCTTTTGCTGACTTATCATCTATCCCTAGTGCGATCATCGTTTTGGAGGGGGTACTCAGACCCACTTGGCAGGCACTTCCAGTAGAGATTGCGTATCCTTTACGGTTAGCCTCTAGCATCACCCATTGGCCTTCAAGTCCTTTTATTCGAAGACCTAGGATGGATGGTAGCTGTTCATCTTCATTACCATGAATACTGATTTCATCTCTTACGTCCATTAGATGAGAGAGAAACTGTTCACGTAAAGATTTCATGTGTTCATAATTATGGGGCAAGTTTCTTACTTGTTTACTGGCAGCTGTAACCATGCTAACAATGGCAGGAATATTCACTGTTCCTGGTCTCATTCCACGCTCATGTGACGTATTTGGGTAATACGAATCAAATGGAATGGATGGTGAAACATATAGCGCACCAATCCCTTTAGGCCCATATATTTTATGACCTGAAATCGCAAGGCTATCTACGAATGGAGTGATCGTTTTTACATCCAATTTCCCAAAGGATTGTACACAGTCACTGTGTAGGAGAATCCCATTTTCCTTACAAAGCGCACCAATTTCATTTAGTGGCTGTACCGTCCCAATCTCAGAATTAACATGTTGTATACAAGCAAGTACGGTATCATCACGAATAGCGGATTGAAACTGCTGTACATCAATCATTCCATTTTTCATTAAGGGCAATTCAGTTATCTCATAGCCTTTTAACATTTTTAAGGATGAATGGATAGAGGAATGTTCAGCAATATTCGTGATAATATGCTTTCCTTTTTTTGATGATTGGGATAAAAGAGATTGAATCGCAAGAAAATTTCCTTCAGAACCTCCGCTTGTAAAATAAACTCCTTCCTTCTTTACACCTAGTAATCTTGCAATCTCCTCCCTGCACCCTTCAAGTAAGGTGGATGCACGACTCCCTATATCATGTAGGCTTTGAGAATTTCCATAATACTCAGTTGATGCTTTAACAAATGCTGAGGCAGCTTCGGGGTCCAGTGGACAAGTAGCAGCATAATCAAAATATTTCATTGTCGTCCTCCAAACTACTAGATTTCCTTCATAAAACACTTGTCATAATTGTAATTGTATGTAAATATAAGTGTCAAGACACCTGTAAAATACGGATGGTGATAAAATGATACACTCCGATGTTTTAATTATTGGAAGTGGAGTGGCTGCTTTGCAATTAGCAAAGAAGCTTAGCTGTGATATAAATGTGATTGTTCTCACAAAGTCAAAAGCGGCAGATGGAAATTCTAATCTTGCTCAGGGGGGCATAGCGGCGGCAATAGCTATGGAAGACCATCCAGACAAACATTATCTTGATACGTTGGAGGCAGGAAGGTACACGAATGATCGTGAGCTAGTCAAAGAAATGACAGCAATGGCTCCAGACCTAATTAAAGAAATGGTTTGTGATGGATGTACGTTTGACCGAGCGAAAGATGGCGGCTTACTGCTTGGATTGGAAGGTGCACATAGTCATAACCGAATCGTTCATAGTGGTGGGGATGCAACAGGGAAAAATGTGATGAATTTTTTATTAAAGGAAACCATGCACGTACAAATAATCGAAGAAATGGTTGTTTACGAGTTGTTGGTTATAGATGGAAAGTGTATCGGGGTAAAAGCTAAAAATAAACATGGAGAGACAAAAGTTTTTCTTGCAAACCATGTTGTTTTAGCAACAGGAGGACTTGGTCAAATTTATAGTTTTACTTCTAATGCAGAAACGGTGGTCGGGGATGGAATTGCATTAGCATACCGTGCAGGTGCGGAAGTGGCAGATTTAGAATTTATTCAATTCCACCCAACTCTTTTGTTTGTTGAAGGGAAGTGTCAAGGACTAGTTTCGGAAGCAGTTCGTGGCGAAGGGGGATTTCTAACTTTACAGGATGGAACAAGAATTATGAAAAATGTCCATCCCATGGAAGACCTAGCACCAAGACATATTGTGTCACAAACGATATTTGATTATTTGCAAGCAGGTGAGCAAGTATTTTTAGATATTCGTAATATAAGAGAGTTTACTAAAAAGTTTCCAACCATAACAAAAATGTGTGAGGAGAATCGAATTGACCTTTCAAAAGGTCTTATACCAGTTGTGCCTGGCTGCCATTTTTTAATGGGTGGAGTGAAAACCGATCATTATGGACGTACAAGTGTCCAGAACCTATATGCAATTGGCGAGGTAGCTTACACAGGAATACACGGTGCCAACCGATTAGCTAGTAACTCCTTATTAGAAGGTCTTTTTTTCGGGAAGAGGCTTGCCGGCTTAATCAACCAAACAGTCAAGCAGGATTCATCTTTATTTTCCATCATCGAAACAAGTGCAAGGAAGATGGGAACAGTATCACTCCCAGATAAGGCAGTCATACAGGCAAATATGATGAAACATGCAGGGATTGTAAGAAACAAGAAAGATCTACAAGAGCATTTATCTTGGCTAGAGAGCTTCCAAATACAAGAGCTGATTAGTTATTCAATCGATGAAATATCAAAGGAAGATATCCAAGTGATTTTTATGTTAATTACCGCTTGGTTAGTTACGAAATCAGCACTTCTTCGAGATGAGAGCCGAGGTGGGCATTTCCGCGAGGATTTTCCAATTGAAGATACCGCCTGGTTAGAGAAAAAAATCATTTTAAAACATAGACAGGAGCAGGGAGATTCCTATGAACAAATTAAAGCTGCGTTTGCAACTTGAACAATTTTTCCTGGAGGATATTGGAGAGAGAGATACAACAAGTGAATTGATTTTTGGCGATGATGAGCAAGGGGAACTTGTATTTATTGCAAAAGAGAATGGCATATTCTGTGGGGAAGAGATTATCCGGACAGGATTCAGCCTTCTAGACAATGACATGGTTATTGATCTGGAAGTAAGAGATGGAGAAGGGTTTAAAAAAGGCCAGAAGTTAGTAACCATAACTGGTCAAGTAACCACGTTATTGAAGGGGGAAAGAGTGGTACTTAACCTCGTTCAGCGAATGAGTGGAATTGCTACTCGAACAAAAGAAGCTGTAAATATAGTAGATTCTACTTCTACTAGGATTGTAGATACACGTAAAACGACACCAGGTCTTCGAATGCTTGAAAAATATGCGGTTCGGTGTGGTGGAGGTTTTAACCACCGCTTTGGTTTATATGATGGAGTAATGATTAAAGACAATCATATCTCTTTTGCAGGCTCCATTTCAAAAGCCGTGGAAAAAGTAAAATCCAATTTAGGGCATATGGTTAAAATCGAAGTGGAAATTGAATCGAAGGAGCAGTTGTTAGAGGCGATTGAAGCTGGTGCTGATGTGATTATGTTTGATAATCGTACACCTGATGAAATCAAAGAGTGGATCACTTTAGTTCCAGAAGGAATCGTAACGGAAGCTTCTGGTGGCATTACGTTAGAGAACTTGTATAAGTACAAGCACACGGGAGTCGATGTTATTTCATTAGGATTTTTAACACATACGATTCAATCAATAGATATTAGTGCGAAAGTTCATGTGAAGTAAGAGAGGATGAGTGGGATGAATTTATTTGAAGTGGTTGAAAAAAATAAGCTTCTGCCTAATTTATACAAACAACTAACGAAGGATGAAATGGAAAACAGAGTACGAGCCATTAAAGAAAGATTAGGAAACAAACTATATATCCCGGGGCATCATTATCAAAAAGATGAAGTAATACAATTTGCAGATGATACGGGAGATTCATTAAAGCTTGCCCAGCTTTCTGCAGAGAATCACGAAGCGGAATATATTGTGTTTTGTGGCGTTCACTTTATGGCTGAAACGGCGGATATTTTAACCAATGATTCACAAAAAGTGATACTGCCTGATATGCGAGCAGGGTGCTCAATGGCAGATATGGCCGATATTTATCAAACAGAAAGAGCATGGGCAGAGTTGCAGGATGTATTTGGTGATACCATTCTTCCCTTAACCTATGTGAATTCCACTGCGGCCATTAAGTCTTTTGTTGGGAAACATGGTGGGGCAACAGTCACTTCGTCCAATGCTGAACATATGGTCACATGGGCGTTTACTCAAAAGGATCGAATTTTATTTCTTCCTGATCAGCATTTAGGGAGAAATACCGCTTTTAATTTAGGGGTACCGTTAGACAAAATGGCGGTTTGGGATCCTATCTCCAATACTTTACAATACAAAGGAGATCTAGAAGAAGTAAAGGTGATTTTATGGAAGGGACATTGCTCTGTTCATGAGAACTTTACCGTTCAAAACATTGCAGATATACGTGTTAATCACCCTGATATGAAAATTATTGTTCACCCAGAGTGTAGACGCGAGGTAGTGGAGCTATCTGATTTAGCTGGTTCGACGAATTATATTATTCAGCAAATTGAGGGATCACCTGCTGGTTCCGCTTGGGCCATTGGAACGGAAATGAATTTAGTGAATCGAATTATTCAGGACCACCCAGATAAACAGATTGTATCTTTAAACCCGCATATGTGTCCGTGTCTCACCATGAATCGTATTGATCTGCCCCATTTATTATGGGCGTTGGAAAGTATAGAACAAGGTGAACTTCATAATGTCATTAAGGTCGAGGCTGAAATTGCGGAGTATGCAAAGCTCGCTCTTACAAGAATGCTCGACCAATCCTAAAATGCTAAAAACCTCCAATCATTTGGAGGTTTTTTTTTTGAGAAAAAAGGGGACAATTCATATTCTTTTTGAAAATTTCATAAGTTTTTATGTAGATTGTTAGCAATTTGCCCACTCCGACATACAATATATGGACTTACGCATAGGAGGGAAATCAGAGTGAAAATCCATATCGTACAGAAAGGGGATACTCTTTGGAAAATCGCCAAGAAGTACGGCGTGAATTTTGAAGAGCTGAAAAAAATGAATACGCAGCTCAGTAACCCTGATATGATCATGCCCGGTATGAAAATTAAAGTACCAACCGGTGGTGGAATGATAAAGAAAGAAGCACCTATCACTGGAAAGCCGGAAGCGAAAATAAATATGGGTACAAAAAAAGAGATGCCTAAAGAACAGCCAATTGCTCTTGCACCAAAAGAAGCGCCTAAAAAAGAAATGCCGATTGAACAACCGCCAAAGATGGAGGAGCAAATCGAACCAATTGCTGAGGCTCCAAAGAAGCCATTCAAGCCTAAAATGCCACAGCCAATGATACCTGAAATTGATATTAACAACTATTATATGATGAATATGGCGAATTTATCTGTACAACCGCAACAACCTGCAAAGCCAGTACCGAAGCCGCCGAAACCAGTTAAAGAAGAGGTAAAGCCAAAACAATTGGCACCTGCCGAATTAAAATCTCAACCAGCACCACAATTTCCAATGCAACCCAAACAGCTTCCTGCGGAAATGAAGCCTTTACCAGAGGTAAAACCATTGCCGGAAGTGAAGCCAATTAAAGGTGTGAAACCACTGCCAGAGGCCAATACTGCCGTTCCAAACTTTACTCAAGGAGGGGGTTACGAACCCATGAATCCAATGTACCCACAAAATTTCTATCCGTATCCACAAGCTACTCCAGGATTTGGTCAGCCAACAGGTTTTGCTCCTCAAGCACCATATCCTCAGGTTCAGGGTGCAATGACAGGTGCGCCTGCAATGCCAACTATGCCGTATGGAATGATGCCTGGAGTTCCAGGAATGGGCATGCAACCGTTTGATGATGAATCATCATCGTTTATGCCGCAGATGCCAATGATGCCAGGTCAAGTAATGGGCGTACAAGATGCACAAATGCCAATGATGCCAGGTCAAGTGATGGGTGCGCAGGATGCACAAATGCC
>NZ_JAKFCQ010000024.1:0-3772 GCF_036676585.1 Robertmurraya sp. | reverse complement strand
ATGGATTGGAGTAGAATTAAAACCATCTTTATCCTTTCCTTTTTCGTTTTAAATATCTATCTTATGAATGAGTTCTTAAAGATTCGTACCGCAACCAAATATGAATATGCGACCAATCCTTCTCTAGAAAACCGATTAAAGGCAGACGAAATCACATACAATGATCTTCCAAAAAACTTTGAAAAGGACACGTACTTAAGTACGGTACCGAGAGTGTTTACAGAGGAAGAGGTTGAAATGCTTATAGATACGACGCTCAGCGGTCAAACCATTACGATAAGAAACAACCAGTCCATTGAATCAGAACTGGACATACCGTTAAAAGTGAGCAGCAAAGGTCAACCACCTGAATTAGATACATTTTTAAAAGGATCAGTCATAAATGGTGACCAGTATCGTTATTGGGGTAGAGATGATAGTGAAAATAGTATTACTTATTATCAGCAGTACCAAGAAAAGCTATTTTATAAAAATCCAAGCGGTCAAATTACGTTCAAATTAAATAGCGATAATGAAGTAGTTTCCTACAAACAAACATTACTCGATAAAATCGAGGAGCTGTCGGAAGATGAAAGAATTATTCAGCCCATCAAGGCGATAGAAACACTTTATATAAATGGCTATTTACCTTTTGGAACAAAGATAGAGAGAGTCGAGTTTGGCTATTACACACTTGTTCGTTTAACTTCATCACAGGTTTTAACACCTGCGTGGCGCTTTGTGTTAAACGGAGGGGAGAATTTATTTGTGAATGCCTTTGAAGGACAAGTCATTCAACTAAAGGACGAAGAAAATAATTGGAGTGAATAGTATGTCATTGCATTTTAGTATCCTAGCGAGTGGGAGTACAGGGAATGCGATTTATGTAGAATCGGAAGGTCAGTCCTTTCTAGTAGACGCAGGACATAGTGGGAAGCAAATGGAGGCCCTTTTTCAAAAAATTGATCGGGACATTAGTAAGCTGTCTGGACTTTTTGTAACCCATGAGCATAGTGACCATATCAAAGGAGTCGGAATATTAGCTAGAAAGTACAAGCTTCCTGTTTATGCTAACGCAAAAACTTGGGCTGCAATGAATCATTTAGTTGGGGAAATTCCTGTAGAGCAGAAATTCACGTTTGACATGGAAACAGTCAAAAGCTTTGGTGGGGTAGATATTGAATCATTTGGAGTGTCCCATGATGCGGCAGAGCCCATGTTTTATGTGTTTCACCATAATGGAAAGAAGCTCGTTCTAATTACAGATACAGGTTATGTTAGTGATCGTATGAAGGGAATCATTCAGAACGCAGATGTGTATGTTTTTGAGAGCAACCATGATGTTCAAATGCTTCGCATGGGAAAGTATCCATGGAGCATTAAGCGCCGAATTTTGAGTGACGTTGGACATGTATCGAATGAAGATGCAGCCATTGCGATGAGTGAAGTAGCTGGTGATAACACAAAACGTATTTACTTAGCTCATTTAAGTCAAGACAACAATATGAAAGATTTAGCTAAAATGGCTGTCGAGCAAACACTTCAAAGCAAGGGCATCATCATTGGAGAGCAATTTGATTTATACGATACCGATCCTAAAGTTCCAACTGTGTTAACTGCGGTATAAACAAGGTGATTCCGACTTTCGGGTCACCTTTTTGGTTTATTCTTAAGCAAGAAGGGATTATATTATATATAGGGATAAAAACTACATAGATAATGATTGTTTGAAAGGATTGGTGAATCGTGGGTTATTATGATCAAGACTACGAAACACGGTACAGAAAACAAAAGGGAAATCGAGGAGGATACTTTTTAGCAAGCTTAGTGGGAGCTATTTTAGGTGTTTTTCTTATTGTGGTAGCTTTGCCTCGAATTGGGTTTGATGTTCTTCCATATTCAACAGAAACCGATTCAGATGTAGAAGACGGAACGACAAACAACGACGCTGTTAGGACAGAAAATGTTAGCTTAAACGTAGTAACAGATATAACAAAGGCAGTAGAAAAAGCAGGAGATGCGGTAGTTGGAATTACGAATCTTCAAACGACAAGTTTTTGGTCAGAAACATCTAGTCAGGAAGCAGGATCAGGATCAGGTGTCATTTATAAAAAAGCGGATGGAAAAGCATATGTTGTAACAAACCATCACGTAATCGAAGGGGCAAACTCACTTGAGGTTACATTGTCTGATGGAACAAAGCTTGAAGCGAAGCTAAGAGGCAGTGATGTTTGGACTGATTTGGCTGTTCTTGAGGTTGATGGAAGCAAAATTGAAACCGTTGCTGAGTTTGGTGATTCTGATGCTTTAAAAATTGGTGAGCCCGTTATCGCCATTGGAAATCCACTTGGGGCAACGTTTTCTGGCTCTGTTACACAAGGGATTGTATCAGGTTTAGAGCGTGCGATTCCTGTTGATATTAACCAAGATGGTGCGATTGATTGGCAGGCTGAAGTCCTCCAAACGGATGCCGCAATTAACCCGGGTAATAGTGGAGGAGCATTAATTAATATCAGTGGGCAAGTGATTGGCATTAACTCTATGAAGATTGCCCAGAGCTCCGTAGAGGGAATCGGACTCTCTATTCCAATAAAGTCCGCTGAGCCAATTATTAGTGATTTAGAGGAGTTTGGTGAGGTAAAACGACCTTACATGGGAATCCAACTTCAATCAGTAAATGAAGTATCAGCCTATCATCAGAAAGAAACACTGAAACTTCCGGAAGATGTAACATCTGGAGTGGTGATTATGACAGTAGATCCAAACTCACCTGCAGAACAAGCAGGATTAGAAGATTTGGATGTGATTGTTGAAATGGACGGCGATCCAATTAAAGATGTAATTGATTTAAGAAAGCATCTATATAATAAAAAGAAAGTCGGAGATCAGCTGAACATTAAATTCTATCGTGCTGGAAAGCTACAAGAAACAATGATGAAGCTGGGTGGAAATACATTATAGTTGTGAGAGGAATGCAGACGTAATGTCTGCATTTCTTTTTTGTGGATAGAAATTTACCGATAGTTTTGGTAGGATGGGATAGGAATGTGGATAAGTTTTGGACAAACTACATATAAGATATCCACATAGGATTTTGTTGAAGTTTGGAGAATTTTGAAGGAGGGAAATAACATGATTTACTGCTGTGAAGAACACGTAGATCTTGCCATAGATACGGTTGTAGATGAGTTTGAGACATTTCCAACCTTATTAAAAGTTGAGGGAAATGAGTTATCAACAACCTGTGAATATTGTCGAAATGATGCTATATATATGGTAGGGAACAAATGATCCTATACAATATGTGGATGGAAAATGTGGACATGTGGATAACTTCTGTGGATATCTTGTTCGTAAAGTGAGGATGAAGTGTGAATATCTCATTATTAACAATTGGCAAACTTAAAGAAAAATACTTAAAGCAAGGTATCGATGAATATTTGAAAAGACTAACGGCTTATGCGAAGGTCGAAGTGGTTGAGCTCCCAGATGAAAAAGCTCCAGAGCAATTAAGTGAAATAGAAATGGAACAGGTAAAGAATAAAGAGGGAGAGCGGCTGTTAGCAAAAATTTCTCCAGATACATATGTCATTGCCCTAGCCATTGAAGGAAAGCAACGATCGTCAGAAGAACTGGCGGAAATGATTGATAAGTTAGCTACATATGGAAAAAGTAAAATTGCCTTTGTCATTGGAGGTTCACTTGGCTTAAGTAAGGATGTACTAAACCGTGCGGATGAAAAGTTGTCCTTTTCTAAAATGACATTCCCACATCAATTAATGAGGTTGATCCT
>NZ_JAKFCQ010000023.1:0-30442 GCF_036676585.1 Robertmurraya sp. | reverse complement strand
TTTTGATTAATTGGTGATAATACTCACAACGATTAGTAATTACAAAGTAGATTTTTACCTATAATAATGATAGTATCAATGGAGAATAGGAAGTGAATACATATGATAAAAATTGAAATACCTAATCCAGATGTCGTAATTACTAAGAAGCGACAAGTTGGAGAGCCAGTTGAAGCAGTAATAAGCAGCGAATACGGTTTTACCGATTATCACAAAATCCCAAGAGATAAAGGCGGAATAATCCTTTTCTTTAATGCAAGCGATGATTTACTGTTTGTTGGTAAAGCAAGGAAGCTTCGCCCAAGAGTGAAAAAGCATTTTGAGGATCAAGTTTCTCCTATTAAAAAACATCGGGATGAAGTATACAAAATTGCTGTTATCACTGTTGAAGATGCGATGGAAAGAGAAATTTATGAAACATATATTATCAATACAGAACAGGCAAAATATAATATTGATAAAGTTTTCTTTAAGTAAAATAAGCAAATCAAACCCCTTCATTTCTAAAAAATGAAGGGGTTTTTCTACTCCAGTTCTTCTTTATTATTTTTCTTTTTTACAAAGCGATAGGCTAAATATGCGATGTAAAGCGGAGTTGCTATGTAGATTAAATAAGGGAATTGCTTATATGTACCTTTATAGATAACAAATAACAAACACCCGATAAAGAGAGTAACAATCGTCCCGTATTTCGGTAAAGGAATTTCCTTAAAACTTGGTATTCTTATCCGGCTTACCATTAAGAAACATAATCCTGTAAATACAACGGTTGTTATTACGTTCGGTATATAATTACCAAATAGCGTTAATAAGGCCAAAATTCCACCAGCTGCAGTAATTGGTACACCTATAAAATAATTTAAGCTAGATTTAGAGCTGCTTATATTAAATCTGGCTAGTCGATAAGCACCAAACAATGGGAATAAACCAGCAACCATAATCCCTAACTTACCAAGTTGATTTAAATATGTATAATACACTAAAAATGACGGAGCGACTCCAAACGTAACAATATCTGCTAATGAGTCCAGCTCTTTTCCCAGTGAGCTATCTGCCTTAAGCATTCTCGCTAAGCGACCATCCATACTATCTAACATCATTCCAATTAGTATTAAAATGGCAGCATTATTATATTCACCTTCCGCTGCAAAACCGATGGATAAAAAGCCGCAAAATAAATTTCCTAATGTAAACATATTAGGAATACTTTTTGTAAACCGCACTAGCTCCTTCAACCTCCTTTTGAGCCTTTAAATACATTACGAACCTATTATACCATTTTCTTCTTCTATTCCTAGCGGCTATAAAAGATAATGCCTAACATCTCATATTGGAAGTTAGGCATTTCTACAAACAAGGCCATTTATTCAACTGAGAATTCAATTGACGAACTATACACCTTACCAGTCCTTGGTGTCATCCAAGCATTTAACGTATATTTTCCTTTACTTAACTCAACATCCTTCACGTTAATGTCATAAGATAGTTGGTCTCCTGGAGCGAGTACCTCTTTTCCTACCACTTGTAAAAAAGAGCTGACACTTGAAAATAAGAACACCTCTTCTCCGTTTGAATTTACTATTGAATAATCAAACCTTTGAGAGGAAGTAAAATCGAGTGTAATTTCCTTGCCTGATTCATTTTTCACATGATACTGAAACAATAGAGGACTAACTTCATAAAGCATTGAAACTACTTCTCCTTGAACTGTATCCATATTTTCCTCCTCTTTACCTGATGATAATACCGGTTCTGCTTCCCTTTCAGCACCACACCCACCTAAAATAAAAATTGCTATTATGAACACAAAGATTTTCTTCACATAAACACCTCATTTTGTAATCCTTTTACCTTATTAGTCGTTTAATTTGGATTGAAGTTACAAACTAACACAGTAAGAATAAAATTATCTGTAACTTGATTCTCTGTATTCCTCTTCCTTTTTTGAAAAAAACATGGTACTTTTACAAATAGAACTATCATGAAATTTTATTGGTACTTTTTTACTATTTTGTATATAGGAAGAACAGGAGAACACTCATTGAAAAAAATGGTTATTGTCTATATCTTTTTTTGTTTAATTTATATTTTAACTTCTGTATATATTACAGGTGATGTTACTTCTAATAAGTTTTCACACCTTATAAAAGATATTCTATTTGTTATTTTTAATTTTTTCTTTTTCTTTTTAATTGTTAAGAAAAGCCATAAATTAAAAACGGTAGAAAAAGAGGAACAACAATTATCAACATTGATTAACTCAATGGTTGACTTTGTTTGTTTTAAAGATGGAGAAGGGCGTTGGCTAAAAACCAATAGCTTCGGACTTGAACTTTTTCAATTAGAACATGTGGATTATAAAGGAAAAACGGACACAGAGTTGGCTGAATACACTGAGTTTTATCGTGATGCTCTCATTTATTGTGAAGAATATTCAGACCGTATCGCATGGGAAAGCCGAACGGTTACTAGATGTGAAGAAGTCATCACTCTTCCTGATGGAGGGACAAAAACATTTGACACCATTAAACATCCCCTCTTTTATGAAGATGGCTCGAGAAAAGGTCTAGTAGTTATTGGAAGAGATATTACAGAAAAAAAGCTGGCTGAAGAAAGATTAGTACGTTCGGAAAAACTTTCTGTAATTGGGGAACTAGCTGCTAGTGTTGCACATGAAATACGAAACCCACTAACTTCTCTTAAGGGCTTTGTTCAATTTATTCGTCCTTCTGATCAGAAAAACGACAGATATTACGAAATTATGCTCAGTGAACTAGAAAGAATAAATGAAATCGTTAGTGAGCTCTTGCTTTTAGCAAAGCCTCAAAAAGTAAATTTTTCAAAAACTGATGTTAGTAACACGATTGAACATGTGATTTCCTTATTAGAAACGCAAGCAAATATGGTGAATGTAAATATAAACTTCTATAAAGTTCAGTCTCCCACCATCAATTGTGAAGAAAATCAAATCAAACAATTGCTCATTAATATTATTAAAAATGCTATTGAAGCGTCTAGAAACGGCGGTACAGTGGATGTCATACTAGATGTAAATTCTGATGGGATGACAGTTATTCGTGTGATTGATAGTGGAGAAGGAATATCTGAGCAAGCGAAAAAACGTCTTGGTGAGCCTTTTTATAGTTCAAAAGAAAATGGAACGGGTCTAGGATTAACCGTTAGCTTTAAGATTATTGAGCAGCATGGTGGAGATATTTCCTACAGTAGTGAACCAAATAAAGGCACAACGGCAACCATTCTTTTACCCAGTTTTCCTTCACAAGTAGAAAATTTAATGACATCTTAGTATATTTTTGAATAATCAACTCAAACTATATTTGAGCATAATTCATGCTCAAAACTTGTGCCGGGAGTGGATAGCCATGAGTAGAAACAAGCTATTGGTACCTGGGTCAGAAAATGCACTGAATCAGATGAAAGAAGAGATTGCCAATGAGTTTGGAGTTCAACTTGGTGCAGATACAACCGCACGTGCAAATGGCTCTGTTGGAGGAGAAATGACTAAACGCCTCATCCAAATGGCAGAGCAACAATTACGATCTTAATCGATGAGAAGCTCAGGAAAAATATACCTGAGCTTCTCTTTTTTTAACTTATAATGAAACTTTAAGAATGTTATGATAGTACATAGTCACGCAAAATTTAGAAATAATAACTTTTATTGGAGAAGTTTGATGTTCAGGAGGAAATGATGGAAAATTACCCACTTTTAGAAGTTGAGAAGCTTGCCTTAAAAAAATTAAAAACATATAAACAAAGCATCCTTCGTTATCTATTACGTAGTATGCTTGCAAGTATGTTTATTGGGTTTGGAGTAATTGTTGCCTTTAAAACAGGTGGCTATTTTTACAATGAGCATTCTCCTGTTGCATATCCAATGGCAGCTTTTACATTCGGAGCAGCTATTATCCTAATTGCCTATGGTGGTGGGGATTTATTTACAGGTAACACCTTTTATTTTACTTACACAGCACTAAGGAAAAAAATGAGCTGGAATCATGTTTGGCGGCTTTGGGGGTTAAGTTACATAGGAAATATATTAGGTGCAACAGCATTTGCATTATTGATTTATGTGACAGGTTTATTTGCGGAGACTTCGGTAAATAGTTTTCTGTTAAGTGTTGTTGAGAAAAAGATGCATGTTCCAACAATGGAACTTTTCTTTAGAGCTATTCTTTGTAACTGGCTTGTTTGTTTAGCTTTCTTTATTCCTATGGGAATGAAAGAGAATGGTGCAAAGCTATTTGTAATGATACTATTTGTTTTTTGCTTCTTCATCTCTGGATATGAACACAGTATTGCTAATATGTGTACCTTTGCTATCGCACTTGTTCTTAACCACCCTGGAACGATCTCTTTTTCAGGAGTCATTCATAATCTCATTCCGGTGACCATCGGCAATCTCATTGGAGGTAGTATCCTCATGGGGGCCATGTATTATTACGTTAACCTTCCTTTTCTTGATGATGAGCATTAATAATAAGAAAATCCCCTACTGTTTGAATAGGAGTTATTTGATATGACACATTATTTAACTGTTGCATCAGAATTAATACTAGGGTTTTTTATGCTATTTATATTAGCAAAAGCGCTTGGGAAAACTCAACTATCACAAATCACACCGTTTGATTTTATTTCCGCTCTTATACTAGGTGAATTAATTGGCAACGCCGTTTATGACCATGAAACAACCTGGGTGGAAATCGTATTCAGCACGATTGTTTGGGGTGGTTTAATTTATGGAGTCGAAATTATCACTCAGAAATTTAAAAAGACTAGAAAAGCACTTGAAGGTGAACCAAATATCGTTATTCGGAATGGAATAATAAAATATGAAACGTTAAAAAAGGCTAAACTCGACATAAATCAATTGCAAAGTTTAGTTCGTCAACAAGGGTATTTTTCTCTACAAGAAGTTGAGTATGCAATCCTTGAGACAAATGGAATTGTTAGTGTACTTCCGAAATCTCAGAATAGACCACCCACTTTAGATGATTTAAACATTCAAGCTGAGGAAGCTTCCATTCCTACGACGTTAATACTTGATGGAGAAGTTCTGTATGGAAATCTCCAAGAAGCTGGACTAAATGAACAGTGGTTAAAAAACGAACTATTGAAACAAAACTTTCACACGTATGATAAGGTTTTATATGCTGAGTGGAAAAAAAATCAGGAACTCTTTATCTTGCCTTATAAATAAATCAGGCAAAAAGGTGCCTGATTTTAATTTTGTCCACACCCTATTTTATGTAATCGTTTTCCTCTAAATATGAATGAATTGTGACATCATGTCACAAAATTGTCGAAATTTACAACGGATAAAGATATACTAAAAAACCCTTGATATATCAACATTCCCCCTCATTTATTCACCCTAACATTATTTTCCTTACTATTTTTGTCACAAATTAATCTCATTTAACATGTTATTATCATCTACATAGTGGTAATTAGGAAGTAGATAGAATTTTACCGTAAGAACAACTGACAAAATGTCATTGTGAAAAAACGAACATTTTGTTATGCAAAAATATCTTTTTGTGGTAAACTCTAATTTTCCTTGTGAAACAAAACACAAACCTGATTTCATATAAGAAGGAGATGAAACAATTGAAGTTGAAAATGCTATTTCTATCCCTTGTAACAGCCGTACCATTATTATTTTTAAGCGGTTGTGAAATGGTTGTATTTCAGCCTCAAGGGCCAGTAGCTAGAAGTATCATGGAGTTAATTAATTGGTCTTTAATGTGGATGCTTTTAGTAGTAGTTGTCGTATTTGGCTTATTTGGCTATATTGTTTGGAAATATAGAGAAAAGCCAGAAAACATGGGTTATGAGCCGCCAGAAGAACACGGTAGCACCGTATTAGAAATCGTCTGGACAGCTATTCCTATTTTGATCGTTATCGCTTTAACGATTCCTACAGTTACAACATTGTATGACTTAGAAGATGTTCCTGCAGGGTATGAGGAGAAAGAACCGATCGTTATTCACGTAACCTCTGCAGACTGGAAATGGATATTCTCTTATCCAGAAGAAGGAATTGAAACAATTAACTACGTGAACATTCCAGAAGATACTCCTGTCCTGTTTAAATTAACATCGGCTGGAACGATGCAATCTTTCTGGGTACCAGCTCTAGGTGGACAAAAATACTCAATGAATAAAATGGAAACGGAACTATATTTAGTTGCTGACAATCCTGGTTCATATATGGGTAGAAACACAAACTTCAACGGACGCGGATACGCTCAAATGGAATTTGAAGTACTTGCTCAGACCGATGAAGAGTATGATGCATGGGTAAAAGAAGTAAAAGAAACAGCTCCAGAGCTTACAGAAGAAAAGTACATGGAACTACTGAAACCTACACATCTTGGTCGTTTAACTTATTCCAACACACACTTAGCTTGGATCAACCATGCGGATCACGATTCTGAGCTTGTGACAGACCCTGAAGACTATCGTTACCACGGGTACCAAGGAAAGATTTTTGACCAGGAAGATGAAAAAGATACTACTGATGTAGAAAATAATGAGGAAGACCATGGAGGTGACCATAGTGGGCATTAAGTGGGATGAAATTCTGATTACGGGAGATCCAATTATCCTAGGTTCACAGATTGCTATTTTATTAACTTCTCTAGGAATTATTGGTGGTCTTACGTATCTGAAAAAATGGAAATGGCTATGGCGTGAATGGATCACTACCGTTGACCATAAACGTATCGGAATAATGTATATCGTAGCCGCTGTTCTTATGTTCTTCCGTGGCGGTATGGATGGACTAATGATGAAAGCTCAAACATCTCGTCCAGAAATGAGCATTCTAGACGCACAGCATTATAATGAAGTATTTACGGCTCATGGTGTTATCATGATTTTATTCATGGCCATGCCATTCTTAATTGGTTTAATGAACGTTGTTATTCCGCTTCAAATTGGAGCAAGAGACGTAGCGTTCCCTCAGCTGAATGCATTAAGTTTCTGGTTATTCTTCAGCGGTGCGATGCTGTTTAATATCGCATTCGTTGTAGGTGGTGCTCCAGATGCAGGATGGACTTCTTACTTCCCTCTTGCAGGTAAAGAATTCAGCCCAGGAATCGGGAATAACTACTACGCAATCTCATTACAGATTGCTGGTCTAGGAACTTTGATGACTGGTATTAACTTTATCGTAACGATTTTAAAAATGCGTACAAAAGGCATGACATTAATGAGAATGCCTATGTTCACATGGACAACGCTAATCACTTCCGTTATTATCGTAGCCGCATTCCCGATTTTTACGGTTGCACTTGCGTTAATGACATTTGACCGCTTGTACGGTACACACTTCTTTACAGTAGCTGCTGGTGGATCTGACATGCTTTGGGCTAACTTGTTCTGGTTATGGGGACACCCTGAAGTATATATCGTTATCCTCCCTGCTTTCGGTATGTTTTCTGAAATTATTTCGACATTCTCTCGCAAACAGCTATACGGTTACAAATCGATGGTCGTTTCAATCGTTGCCATTGCAGTACTAAGTATGCTTGTATGGGTTCACCATTTCTACACAATGGGATCTGGCGCTTTAGTCAACTCATTCTTCTCTATCACAACAATGATGATTGCCGTTCCGACGGGTGTAAAAATGTTTAACTGGTTGTTTACGATGCGTAAAGGTCGAATTAAAATGACTACGGCTATGCTTTGGTCTTTAGCATTTGTTCCTAATTTTGTTATTGGTGGAGTAACAGGTGTTATGCTTGCGATGGGTGCTGCTGATTATCAGTACCATAATACTTTATTTTTAGTTGCTCACTTCCACTATGTATTAATTCCAGGTGTGGTATTTGCAGTATTCGCTGGACTTTACTACTGGTGGCCAAAAATGTTTGGTTTTATGTTAAATGAAAAATTAGGAAAATGGCATTTCTGGTTGTTTGTAATCGGATTTAACGTAACCTTTATGCCAATGTTCTTCCTAGGTCTAAATGGAGCTGTTAGACGTGCTTATACCTTCTCTGTTGAGTCAGGATTTGCTCCTCTATTCTTACTGTCTGCAATCGGATCAGTTATCCTAGCAGCTGGTTTTGCAATGTTCTGCTACAATATTTATTGGAGCATTCGTTATGCGGACCGCAACATTTCAAGTGACCCATGGGATGCTAGAACACTTGAATGGGCAACAGCTTCACCTGTTCAACATTATAACTTTGCTAAACTACCAGAAGTGAAATCTTTAGATGTATTCTGGTATATGAAAAAGAATAATGAAGGTCTTACATTAAAAGACGAAGAAATAGAAGAAATTCATATGCCAAGCAACTCTGGTCTACCTTTCTTAATGTGCGTCGCTTTCGGAATTGTTGGGTTCTTCCTCATATTTGAATGGCATTTATTAGCTGCAATTTCTGCTGTACTAATTATTGCAGGATTGATTTATCGTTCATTTGATTACAATGATGGTTACCACATTCATAAAGACGAAATTAAAAAGACAGAAGGCGCTTGGAGAAAAATGGAAGGCAAGGTGAATAATCATGTCAGCTAATGTGAACACTTCCCTCCCATTAGAATATCAAACAGAACAAAGCCGTATGAATATTTTAGGGTTCTGGATATTCCTCGGGGCCGAAATTGTATTATTTGCTACCCTCTTTAGTGTTTATGGTGTACTTTATAAAAACTACGCAGGTGGCCCAACTCATCAAGATATTTTTATGATCAAAGAAGTAATGATTCAGACGGTCCTACTTTTAACAAGTAGTTTTACGATGGGTGTTGCCATTTGGGAAATGCGTCGAAACAATAAGAAGGGCTTAATTGGTTGGCTTATATTAACCCTGCTATTAGGTGCAGGATTCCTATTCATGGAGATTAATGAGTTTATTCACTATGTTCATGAAGGTGCAACCATGCAAACTAGTGCCTTTCTTTCTAGCTTGTTTGTCCTTTTAGGAACACACGGTGCTCACGTAACCTTCGGGATTTTCTGGGCAACGATGGTTATCATTCAAATTGCCAAGCGTGGATTAACACCTGTTACTGCTAGAAAGACGTTTATCATTGGTCTTTACTGGCACTTCCTTGATGTTGTTTGGATCTTTATCTTCACGTTTGTTTATTTAAAAGGGATGGTGTTATAGATGGAAAAAAGTACAGAACGTTTTCCGCTAGCTCACGTCTTTGGATTCGTATTGTCACTAGTACTCACATTCGTTGCTGCATGGGTAGCACTTGAGATGAAATTGTCCTTTACGATTGTCATGTGGATTATTGGATCGCTTGCTATCATTCAAGCTGGTCTTCAATTGTTTATGTTTATGCATATGACAGAAGGAGAAGACGGCAAAGTAAATATCATAAATATCGCGTTTATGGTATTTTGTGCAGTTGTTATTGTTGTTGGTTCTATCTGGGTGTTAACATCAGGGCATGCTGCTCATTAATAAAAATAAAAAATCCGGCTATTGAGCCGGATTTTTTATTTGCGAACTTCCCCCATCAAGGAAATAAATAAACCAAAACCGAACACTAACATGGATGAAGCCATAATACTAATGCTAATAGAAAGTGTATAACTCATTGTGATACCGCTTTCAAAAAAGCTGTATAAAAATAACAATGCCCCTAATACTAATCCAAATTTTGCAATGGTACTAATTGGACCTAACGCTCTACGTTGCATTTCATTCATATTATTTCATCCCCTTTATTTATATTTTAATAAAGTTCACAAATTTGTCAAATATTTTTTGAAAATTAGACACATTTAAGCCTTGTCTTACTTAATAATTACATTCTTATGAATGTTTTTCCCCTTCACTCGCATAAGATGTACAAGTTATCCCATTTGGACAATCCTAGTGAGTGGAGTGATCATGTGATTTACCTAAGTTATATCGTTCTTGGCTTAACACTGGCTGCCCCGATTGGACCTGTAAATGCAGCAAGATTAGATAAAGGTTTAAAAAATGGGTTTTGGCATTCATGGGCTGTTGGAGCTGGTTCGATGATTGCAGATGGAATATTTATGTTAACCGTGTATATGGGCATTGTACATTTTCTTGACAATCCATTAATCCAGGTTTTTTTATGGCTTTTTGGAGGATTTATTCTTATTTATAGCGGGATTGAAAGTATTGTGACTGCTAACAAGTTCACCTTTGACTATCAGCGCAATAACGAATCCATTTTTCGTTGCTTTCTGATTGGATTTATCATGTCTATTTCAAGCCCTCTTTCTATTTTGTTTTGGCTTGGTATTTACGGATCGGTCCTGGCAAAAACAGCATCAAGCTTCGGAACAACTGATTTACTTCTGTATAGTTCCATGATATTTCTCGGACTTGCTCTATGGGATGTATTTGTTGCTGGTCTTACTAGCCTTTTTCGGAAGTGGCTAAGTTTGAAGTACATCATTTTCACCTCTATCCTCTCAGGAGTATCGTTATTAGGGTTCGGTCTTTATTTTGCGTTCCAAGGGATAAAGGTATTATTTTTTCAGGAGTAACTACATATGATTTCGAAATGAGGATTCAAAGGAAATTAACCATTAGGAAGGACGGTGAATCACTTGAAATTTCCTCCTATTTTATCCGGTCCGATTTTGAGAAGAGTAGATGAATATCAAATTAACATTTGGCTAGCAACCTCTAAGAACTATGAAATAACAGCAAGCCTTTATATCATTGATCAAAATCATAAAATCCTTCCCATTTCAGTTAAAAACCACAAACTTCGATTAGGAAAACAACTTTATATACACCTAATAACAATCAATCCATTAAAAAACGTCTTCCCCACCGATCAATTATTAGGCTATAATTTATTTTTTTCAAAGGGCAACCATACATTTGACTTACAACAGCTAGGATATTTAGATCATAAAAGTCCTTCTCGGATCGTTTATTCTTCTTTAAAATACCCGTCCTTTTTTATAAAAAGCACGGAATCCTCCTCGTTCTTGTATGGCTCATGCAGAAAAATACATGGAAAGGGCGAGGATTGCCTTCTTATGGGAGATAAACTACTGGAAAAACATCAATTATATCCTACAAAACGTCCAGCAGCTCTTTTTTTAACGGGTGACCAAATTTATGCCGATGATGTTTCAGAACATCTCTTTCCATTTATACGCAAAATCGCAGGGACATTGATGGGATACGAGGAAGACTTACCTGCTATAGATGAACGAATAACAAACTACACTAATAGAAAACAGATTTCTAAATACGTTTGTAAATTTACGTCAAGAAAATCTAGTAATCACTTATTTACTCTCGGAGAATATTCAACTATGTATTTGTTAAGCTTTGGTCCAGTCCTCTGGAAGGATATTCTGCCTCAATTAAGTAATACCTCCAATAATGCAGACATTATAAGCTTTGCAAACTCTACATTTTCAACTCAAAGACTACTAGCAAATATACCAACGTATATGATATGTGATGATCACGATATTACAGATGATTGGAATATAACGAAAAAATGGAAGGAAAATGTGGAGAACTCTCCACTTGGAAAACATGTCCTTGCCAATGCCTTAACAGCCTACTTTGCCTTCCAAGGCTGGGGAAATGACCCCTCTCGTTTTTCAAGTGACTTCTTCCTCCCTTTAACTGAGTATGTAAAGAACAACCCCTTCAATTTACACACTTATAAAAGCTGGATCAACTCAATAATTGGTTTTGGACCATGGACATACATTGCACCTACTAAACCAAAAGTGTTATGTTTAGATACACGTACAAGCCGAGAATGGAGTTATTATAAGAATCAGTCAAATAGGTGGATACCTCCTTCTACTTCTGGCCCTGAACTAGTCAATGAAAAAGGCTGGACTTTTGCTACAACCAAATTACTTGAAAGTGGTTGGCGGAAGAAAGATCCATTAGTCATCGTTTCCCCTGCCCCACTGTATGGCATGGAGGTAATCGAATCTTTCCTTGAAAAGTATATTTCTCCTTTAAGAAATAAAGGGATACCTGTGACCACTTCCTTTGATTTAGAGGCATGGAGAATGAACGGAAAAGGCGTGTATCATTTTTATGAAGTGCTTATGAAATTGGATCCCTCTGAAATAACAATTCTATCAGGAGATGCTCATATGGCATCTGCGATAGAAGTATGGACACAATTCGGTAAACAAGAGGAAATCAAACTACTCCAACTTACAAGCAGCCCATTAAAAAATGAAACCTTTAGAGGCGTTTCTGGATTAGCACTAAAAGCAGCCATTGTTCTTTATACCATTTTTCAAACAGAAGACTGGATTGTGCGTGTTTGTGACGAGAAGCAAAATTTCCATTACGATTCAATTGCTGAAACCAAAGCAGTAACATTAGCTGAAAGTATTCATTACCTATATGTAAATAAAAAGAGCATTACCGAGTTATCGAATAATCTAGGCTTAGTATCTTTTACGACAGGTCAAACATATCATCAACTTTTAACAGCACTTGTAACAAAAAAGGATGAAGCATAACCGCTTCATCCTTTTTTTAACTATAGGGGAAGTAACTCAATTGTTTCTCTATTCTTCAGATCATCTACCATTTGTACCCACTGAGCAGGTTTATTTGATAACACACTGTAATAAGTCGTAATAAAATCAACCACTAACTCTGATGAAATCTCTCCAAGCTGATCATCTAATGGCATAAAGCATAAATCAAGACCGGCTACCGCTTCCCCATCATTTTTCCAAGATGGGTGCACATATGTAAAGTTTAACTTTTTGTATCCAAGATGGGAAAGTACTTCCCTTCTTACAAACGGATCCATTGCTTTTACTCCACCAAATTCGAAATCACCGCGCTGATAAGGATCATAAATCTCAGCAAACATTCCGAACAGTTCTTTCCCATTTTCTTTAGCTAATGCAGTTAGGTCCTTTAATCGGTTTTGAGCTAGAAAGCGTCCTAAACTTAGACCTTGGCGACCAATAATTGTAAAGTCTGTCATTGCAATGTTCCAATTCGGATAGTAACGATATTCTGTTGAACCAACCACATCACCGTTATGTACCGCAACAAACACACGAATACTTGGATCTTCTAAAGGCTCCTTCCATAATTCAAACTCTAACACCTCTTCAGGTGGGAAAACTTCCTTCATTAACTCATGCATTTTAACAAACAAAGGATCTTCAATGCTTGTAATACGAACGTAATCCATTCCTGTCACTCCTTATTAAAAATTTATTTCCAGTCAGTATAAAGATCTATTCTACGATCGCGCCATGTCGTAACTGAGCCCTTTTCCCTCACTTCATAAAGAAGGTCTAAATCAAGGTCAGCGGTAACGATCATGTCATCATTAATTTCCCCCTGAACCATAATCCCTTGTGGTGGAAACGGAACATCATTTGGTGTGATAACCACCGCTTGACCGAAATTGCCACGCATAAAGTCAACTGTCGGCAAGGACCCCACTGTTCCAGTAAGTACGACATAGATTTGATTTTCAATGGCTCTTGCATGGCTTGTATAGCGTACACGATGAAAACCGTGACGGTCATCTGTACATGACGGGCAAAAAATTACATCAGCCCCTTTTGCTTTTGCCATTCGAACGATCTCAGGAAACTCTATATCATAGCAGGTAAGCATCGCAATTCTACCTTTATCTGTATCAAACACTCGCAGTCCATCCCCAGCAGACATATTCCATTCTTCCACTTCTGTAGGAGTAATATGAAGCTTCGCTTGTTCTTCTACACGGCCATCTGGGTAAAACAGGTGAGCAACATTAAAGAGCTTACCCTGTCTCTCTAATACATGCGTTCCCCCAATGATATGCATTCCTGTCTCTGAGGCAAAATTTTTGAATAAATCTATATATTTTTCTGTAAACTTAGGAAGGTCATTTATGGATAAAGCTTTGCCACTTTCATCACCGATGGATAATAGTTGGGTTGTAAAAAATTCCGGAAAGAGTATAAAATCCGAACCAAATTCCTGTGCTGTTTTTATGTAGTGCTCACATTGAGCGGCAAAATCTTCAAATGATGAAATCGTATGTAAGTGATATTGAACAGCAGACACTCGATATTTCAAAAAGCAGCAGCTCCTTTACTGATCATATATCAAATAGTATGGATGAAATTTTAGAAAATCACAACTTTCACGCTCTATTAATTGTTATTATTTATAAATCATAAAAAGTATCTTTACAGACCTTCATGAAAGTGCTAATTTATTAATAGTTTTATAAAGACAGTGTATACAAGAAAAACATAGGTGATTAGGAGTTTCGTAAAGAAGAAGAGGTGAATCTATGGACAGCCAAATCATTCGTTTTATTAGAGAAAGCTACAGCATGACCCAACGAGACTTTGCAAAACTTGTTAACTGTAGCTACTCACTTATCGCCTTAGTTGAACTAGGAAAACGCAATGTTACTAAAAATCTTGAAAATAAGATTGCAGAGGCACTTGATCTCGATCAAAAGCAAATTGAATCCATATCACTAATTGTTAAGGAAATGGGTAACGGTCTTCCTCCATTTATGTAATACACAAATAAACAGTGGCTTCCTCCCAGAAGCCACTGTTTTTATTTTATTGTTGTTGAAATTGTACTTGGTGCAGATTCGCAAATAATCCACCTTTTTCAATTAATTCATCATGAGTACCTTGCTCAGCAATTCCTTCTTCTGTAACAACGACAATTCGATTGGCATTTCGAATCGTTGCTAATCGGTGGGCAATGATAAGTGTCGTGCGATTTTTTGCAAGCTCAGATAGAGCTGTTTGAATAATCATTTCCGTTTCCGTATCAAGTGCTGACGTTGCTTCATCTAAAATTAAGATAGGTGGATTCTTTAAGAACATTCTAGCAATCGCGAGTCGTTGCTTTTGTCCTCCTGAAAGCTTCAAGCCTCTTTCCCCTATTTGTGTCTCGTATCCATTTGGCAATGAAGCAATAAAGTCTTGAAGATGAGCTCGTCTCGCTGCATCTTCAATTTCTTCCTGACTGGCATGTAATTTTCCATAAGCAATATTTTCTCGTATTGTACCTGTGAAAAGAAACACGTCCTGTTGCACAATACCGATATTAGATCGAAGAGAATTTTTCGTCATGGATCGAATATCAATGCCGTCTATAGAGATTGCCCCACTCGTTACATCATAAAAACGAGGAATAAGTGAGCAAATCGTTGTTTTTCCAGCTCCTGAAGGACCAACGAATGCAACCGTTTCACCTTTATTTATTTGTAAATTAATACCTTGTAAAATGGATTTTGAGCTATCGTAATGGAAATTCACATCCTTGAAGCGAATATTTCCCTTTAATTCGTCCATCTCAATAGCATCATTTTGATCCAAAACATCTGGAGTTGTGTCAATCAGTTCCAAAAAGCGTTTGAACCCTGCCATTCCCTTTGGATAAAGCTCCATAATCGCACTGATTTTATCAATTGGCTTAAATAGAACATTCACATACAAAATAAAACCTACAAGCTCTCCATACGTTAGTTCCCCTGAGAAGCTTAGCCATGCCCCATAAACCAACACAATCAGCACAAAGAAACGAGTCATCATATAAATGC
The DNA here is from genome assembly GCF_036676585.1 of Robertmurraya sp. Lineage (NCBI taxonomy): Bacteria > Bacillati > Bacillota > Bacilli > Caryophanales > Bacillaceae > Robertmurraya > Robertmurraya sp. The sequence goes on along the minus strand of NZ_JAKFCQ010000023.1, from coordinate 14,878 downwards.
CTGATAAACTAAAAGACATCACTTTATAGGCAGATAGTTTTGATAAACGAAAGCGTTCATTATTTGATTTAAATCGTTTAATTTCAAAAGCTTCATTGGTAAATGATTGTACAACCCTTGCTCCTGAAACACTATCCTCTACCCTTGAGTTTACATCTGCAATATCATTATACATATTACTCCACGCTTTATTCATGCGAAGATTACAAAATGTAATTAACCAGATTAATAGAGGCACCATAAACACAGCAATCAGCGCCAGCTTGACATTAATAGTTAGCATAATCCAAAACGCACCAATAAATGTCATACACGCAATAAAGATATCCTCTGGTCCATGATGTGCCAGCTCTCCAAGGTCAAATAAATCGTTTGTTATTCTACTCATGATATGACCCGTCTTTGTATTATCAAAGAATCGGAAAGACTGTCTCTGAACATGGGTAAACAGCTGTTGTCTCATATCTGTCTCGATATTAATTCCTAGCATATGACCTAAGTAATTGACGATGTACTGTAAAAAAGTCGAGATAATATAAAATGCTAGCAATCCTAAACTGACAGAAAGAATCATTGACCAGTTTCCACTAGGCAAAAGGGAATCAATAAACCATTGAACAGCGAGCGGAAAAGCTAGCTCTAATAATGCAACAATTACAGCCGCAGTAAAGTCAATCGTAAACAATTTTTTATGCGGCCCATAATAAGTAAAAAATCGGCGAATCATAGATCGTCTCCTTATACAATAACTTTTGGATATTATTTCTAGATACGAATTATTATAGAATAAGACTATTGACATAGCAACGAAAAAAGAGAGCATAATAGCTCCCTTCACATTTAATTTAATTCTAATTCTGAAATGAATTGATAGTTTTCTAAACTGTATGAACTTATTTTCGAATGAGATAGGGCATAAAGTTGTTTATCAATATATACCAGACGTTGAATTTCATTATCCCATTCTTCATACAGTTCTTTCCCCTTCATATGAGAGATCTTTGACTTCAAGGAGAAACCTTTATCGAGGCTTACATTATATACATAAGCACCTTGGAAAATAAATTTTTGCTCGTATTCATTTCCTTTTACACTTTCATATACATTAATCGGAAAAGCAAAGAGGCCATTTTCCCTTTTATATAGCAGAGCTTTATGATCATAGTTTAAAGGTGAATACGTCCCTCTGCCCCCTATGATCTCTGTAAACTTTTCTTTCGGATTGCTAACATCGGTTATATCAAATAAGGAAAGTTTGACACCCTCTGTTAATACTCTAGGCTCCTTATCTCCCTCCATAGTCACTAGTTTTGTATCGTAACCAAAACCAATAATATGATTCTCGTCGTAAGGATGCAGATAATTACTGAATCCTGGTATTTTTAGTTCACCAAGAATCGTTGGATTACTTGGCTCTGAAGCATCAATGACAAATAAAGGATCTGTTTCTTTAAAAGTTACAATGTATATGCGATCCCCCATAAACCTTGCTGAGTAGATTCTTTCACCTTTTGCAAGATCAGAAAGCGCACCGACCTGTTTTAAATTTTTATCAAATACGATCAAGTGGTTTTTGGAAGGCTTGCTTTCATCCCAACTATCTCCTTCGGTTGTTGCTATCCGGAAATAACCATTATGTTCATCCATGGAGAATTGATTTAGAACTGTACCAACCACCTCTGTACTGCCTTGAAAAGTAACCTCTAACTGATTAATCCCAAATTTATATATCATTGTCCTTGGTGTGAACGCTTCCTCTCGCTCATCTGCTGATCTCCAGTTCATAAGGGCTAAGTAGAGGTTCTCTTTCGACATATACAACTGACCTCCACTCCCCAAATAAGTAGTAATTTTCGCTTCCTGGGAAGGTTCAGCAAGGTCAAAAGCAGCAATAGTGGTATAATTTGCTTCCTTTGATCCAGGAATATATTGAATTTCATCATAAGATACAGAGGTTGCTTCCTCTTTATTTACAGAATCTGAGTATCTTGGACGTAAATCAACTTCATCCCCATCTTCCAATAACCAATATTGTGGAAAGTGATTCGCTATTAAATAAACCTTACTCCCTATCTTTCTAGCACTTGAAAGATATCCTTCCAGCGATATTTCTCTTTCTAAAATTGGCTTTGTTGGATCCTTTACATCGTAAACAAGTGCCCTTGTCATTTCATTCATAGGTGCATACAAACTATCTGCCGCTACTTTTTTTTCGGCTGTATTAGTCTCATAACTATAACTATAGCCGATTATTAATAACTGGCCTTTATCCAAGAACAATTGTGAAGGAGAAAATGTCTGTTGAAATTGTATGGACGCCACATGCTCCATTTTTTCAGCTGATTTGGCAGAAATAATATTTACCCTACCATCTACTACTTGATATATATATTCACCGTCTGTTTTAACAATATCTGCTTCATCAATTCCTTGAACTTGAACATTTGTACCTGAGACCTCTTGGCCACTTGCTTTTGAACTTGTGTCAGAAGCAGCATTATCCATGGAGGATTCCTCTGAAGCTTTATCTTCTTTTATAGCAGTAAAAAACTTTTGATTTTGTTTTTCTTCTTTAATAATTTGATAAAAATACTTGTTTAACTGCGCTTTATCTTCGATAACGGGAAGAGTACCGTTAACCATCTCACCCTCGAGTTCATTTCCTGATCCATACTTTGCTGCAAGACGTGCTTCTTTTGTGTAAATGGCAATCGATGCCAATAACAATCCAAGTAGAATAGAGAGTCCAATAACCCATTTTCTTTTCATAGCAACCACCTTTCTGAAAAACAACTCTTTATATGATTGGACTCCTATGGTTACAAAAAGGTTACAAATTCAAAATATGAAACAAAAAAGTGCGTTTGACCTAGGTTACTTGTCCAACCACCATGACCTTTTCTTCATAGGATAAATAGACAGTAATACAAGCTGTTCACTTTTTAAGTGGAGGTGAAAAGAATGGGCGAAAGCTATAACGGAGGATTTAACAACGGATTTGCTCTACTTGTTGTATTGTTTATCTTGTTGATCATTGTCGGTGCTTCTTATTTTAACAACTAATAATTAACTAAAAAATACCTTTGCTTAACTGGTTTGCTTCTAACAAAAAGCCTTGCTTCTACTTATGAAGCAAGGTCTTTGTTATTTAATCTATAAATTTTAATTACATGTGTAACCAGTACTTTAACTATTGAATACACCGGGATAACAAAAATAATCCCCAACAACCCCATTAAATTTCCTGCGGTTAAAATCAGAACAATAATCGTTAAAGGATGAATATTCAAGCTTTTCCCCATTACTTGGGGCGAGATGACATTGCCTTCTACTTGTTGAGCAATCACTGTTATGATGGCAACATAGACGAGCATGATGGGATCTTGAAATAACGCAACAAAAAGGGCAGGAATTACAGCTAAAAATGGCCCTAAAAAAGGTATGACATTCATTAACATTGCAAACAGTGCTAAAACTAATGAATAATCAAGTCCAATAATTAAATATCCAATATATAGTAAGATTCCAACACATAAGCTTACGATTAATTGCCCTTGAATGTATGTAGAGATGGTTCTATCTGTTTCTTTTAAGATTTGTAATACATCTTGTTGTAAATCCTTTTTAAAGAAACTTGCCACTCTTGGTGCAAAATTGTTGCTATCCTTTAACATATAAAACAGGATAAATGGAACTAGCACCAAATAGAAAATGGTATTAATAAATCCTCCAATAAATCCAAAGATAGAAAAAATTCCATTGGCAATATTACCGGTATTGTTTTTAATTTGTGTCTCCAGCTGATTGCTTCCATCAATTATAGCCTCTTGAATAAATTCAGGAAATGTATCACGATTTTCTTGTATATATTTAATTCCGTCAACAACCGAAGTAACCATGCTTGGTACATTGTTGATAAAAAGGTCTAATTGATCAGAGATGATTGGTCCAATCAACCGTATGAAGCCATAAAAGACTAGTGTAATAGCTAAATACGCAGAAAGAATTGCCATCCATTTTGGAACCTTTTTCTTCACCAACCAAAATATTAGAGGCCTGCATAGGTAAAATAATATTCCTGCAACTACAAATGGCAAAAATATCGTCTGTAGCAATACGATGAGAGGTTGAAATAAGAAGGCATTTTCTCTAACTAATAAAGAAATAATTAGTATGAAGATAATAGCGATCATCGCCTGAAACCATTTTTTATTTGTTAATGACATTTTACACTTCCCCATAATAGATATAGATATATATTTGATGATAACAGGAAATGAAATAAATGCCAAACTTTTCTAACTTATGTTTTTACTACATGTAAATTTCCATTAATGGCAAATGTAATGCGACCCGTCTCCTCTGAAACTACAATCATTATAGCGTCTGTTAACTCAGATAATCCCAATGCCGCTCTATGCCTAGTGCCGAGCTTTTTACTTTGAAGCGTTTGATTACTTACAGGTAAAATATTTCCTGCTGAGTGAATAAAATCATTTTGAATTAGAACAGCCCCATCATGCAATGGGTTCCCAGGATAAAATATGGTTTCTAGAAGAGTTTGACTGAATTTCGCACCGATTATGACTCCGTTGTGTAGAATTTCTGTTAATGGCTGCTTTCTTTCAACAACAATTAATGCTCCGTGCCTTTTTTCTGAAAGTTTGGATGCAGCCTTTGCAATTTGGTTGTACTCCGTTGTATATGGTGATAAGTATGATTCTAAATAATAAGAGGATGCAACAGTTTGAGCGTCAGAAACCAGCTTAAGTAAAAGATCGAACTCAGAAAGAATACAACAATCTTCTTCAGAAATAGTGTCTTGAATTGATTTTGTTTTCTCCTGTATGGTAGACAACATAAGCTTTACATCCTGTTGAAATCGTTTTTGTTCATACAACTTTCCCACCTCCTACAACATATTAGTGAAATAAGAGACGCCCTAGTAATTATTACTAAGGCTAACTTTTAATGCACATATTTTTCATTCCCCACCATTTCTCTTTCGAAACGTTGTATCAGTAAATCCAGACCTTTTTTCAGTTCTCTCCCCTCCATTGGCTTTCCATGGCCAGTATAAATGAGCGTAGGGTTAAGGTTCTGTATTTTCTTTATCGAATCAAAAGACTGATCCCAATCTTGAGTAAAATATGCTGGTGGAGCATGAATCTCTTTCTTTTGCGTTAAAACAGCTAATGCCGACTCCTGCTTCACGGTAATCAGTGCGTCACCCGCGATTACGACACGGTCCTTTTCACGAAACAATGAAATATGGCCTTCTGTGTGTCCAGGTGTATGAATCCAGTTCCAACCAGGCATTTCCGGAATGGAACCATCTGTTGGAAGCAACCGTATATATTGCTGAATATTAATCGCTTTTCTTGGATAAAGAGGTGATAACAATGCCATAAGCCCTTTTTCTATGAACGGATGTGGTGGTGGATAATCTTTTTTACCTGTTACATACTCTTGTTCCTGCTCATGAATATATACAGGTACCTGCCATTCATTTAATAAGTAGGAAAGACCACCAACATGGTCAAAATGAGCATGCGTCAAGACGGTTGCAATTGGTTTCTTACCATCACCTAATACTTGTTCAGTAAAATGTTTAATATAACTTCCTGAGAAAGGGACGCCTGCATCAATTAAAATCCAATCGTTTCCCTCAGCTCCACATCCACCTACTAGTGCTATATTTGCAATAGCTGTACGATAGCCGAAGATGTCTTGCGTTATCTTATTTCTTCTTGCATCCAAGTTCATTCACCTCCTAACATGATTAGGATGTGGTAGTTTCACTATATTCATGTTAGGAGATTGATTACAATTTTTTATGATACGTCTGCAGTTTTGGATGCTTGAACTAAATGCTCAATTTCAGTTAATTTCTTTTCATGGAAGTATTGGACAATTTTACTGCCAACAACCACTCCATCGCAGTAAGAACCTAATTCAACCACCTGTTCAGGAGTGGATATCCCAAATCCAGCAAGCACTGGGATAGGACTTACGCTCTTTATATCCTTTAAGTATTCGGAAACACTATTATTAAATTCTGTACGAGCACCTGTTATTCCTGTAACTGTGACCGCATATAAGAAACCTCGACCTTTCTTTGCGATTTCTTCTATTCTTTCAAGTGGGCTTGTTAATGTAACAAGACGTATTAACTCAATATTTGCATCTTGTAAGTGAGGAGCAATTAATTCTTCCTCTTCAATAGGCAAGTCAGGAATAATACAGCCGTCTATTCCAGCCTTAACCGCGTCATGAATAAACGAACCAATTCCGTAAGCATAAATCGGGTTCATATAAGTCATTAGAATAAGTGGGGTTGATACAATTGGACGTATGGTTTGAATCGCTGACAATACTTCCTTTAAGGTTGTACCCGATTGTAATGCTCGAATCCCAGCTTCTTGAATAGCTGGTCCATCTGCTACTGGATCTGAAAAGGGAATTCCAATTTCTATTGCCGTTGCTCCGCAATTTTCTAAAAAGATCAATTGGTCCATTAACTGATCTAATCCTCCGTCCCCTGCCATCAGATACGGCACAAATGCCTTCCTATTGTTCTCTTTTAGGCTATGGAACGCCTTTTCAATGCGATTCATTATTACAATGCCTCCTTCATATTTGCTTGAATAGTTTGTACATCTTTATCTCCACGACCTGAAAGACAGACAACAATGGACTCATTTTCTGTCATTGTTTTCGCATGTTTTATGGCATATGCTACTGCATGTGCGCTTTCAAGAGCAGGAATAATTCCTTCAAGCCTACACAACAATTTTAATGCTTCTAATGCTTCATGATCAGTAATGCTTTCGTACTGTACTCTTCCGATATCTTTTAAGTAACTATGTTCTGGCCCAACTCCAGGATAATCTAAACCAGCAGAAATGGAATGAGCCTCTTGAATTTGCCCAGCATCATCCTGTAACAAATACATAAGAGCACCGTGTAATACTCCTGGCTTTCCTTTTGTTAGTGAAGCTGCGTGCTGCTCCGTATCTACACCATGACCAGCAGCTTCTACACCTATTAGCTGTACTTCACTATCCTCAATAAATGGATAAAACATCCCCATCGAGTTGCTCCCACCACCAATACAAGCTACAATTGCTTCTGGATTTTTATCAAATTTCTCATTATATTGCTGCTTCGTTTCCTTTCCGATCACACTTTGAAAATCTCTTACCATCATCGGAAAAGGGTGTGGTCCCATTACAGATCCTAAAATATAGTGAGTATCTGTCACATTTGAAACCCAATAGCGCAGTGCTTCGTTACATGCATCCTTCAGCGTTCGGCTTCCAGAGGTAACAGATACAACCTTTGCACCTAGTAACTCCATTCGAAACACATTCAGTTGCTGTCTTTTAATATCTTCCTCTCCCATAAATATAACGCATTCCAGATTTAATAAAGCACAAACCGTCGCAGTAGCTACCCCATGCTGACCAGCACCGGTTTCAGCAACAATTTTCTTTTTTCCCATTCTAACTGCTAACAGCGCTTGACCGACCGTGTTATTAATTTTATGAGCGCCTGTATGGTTTAAATCCTCTCTCTTTAAATAGATTTTTGCACCTTTCGCATGCTTGGATAAATTTTCAGCAAAATATAAAGGTGTTTCTCTCCCTACATACTCTTTTAGTAAGTAGGCTAGATCCTGTTGGAAGCTTTCATCATTTTTTGCTTCCTCATAAGCCTTGCCTAGCTCTAAAACTGCTTGCATTAACGTTTCTGGTACAAATCTACCACCGTATATACCAAAATGGCCTTTTTCATCCGGCATTACATATGTCGTCATTTACAAATCTCCCCTGTTCCCATTTTCACTTTCTTAAGAAAATGAATCATTTTCTCATCATCCTTTTTGCCGTTCGTCTCCACTCCACTACTAACATCAACCATATATGGCTGAAGTGACTGAATAGCTAACGAGACATTATTGATATTAAGCCCACCTGCTACGATAAGCTTCTTCCCTTTTATAGCCATTGAGTCCACAACCTCCCATGGAAACGTCTCCCCGTTACCACCTCGGTATTTTCCTTTAGGACTATCTAAAAGAATATATTCACATGGATATTCCTGAATTTTCTCACAATCCTTCTTTGATGATACACCTAATGCCTTGATCACTGGTACTGAAAATTTTTTACAAACATCAGGATTTTCATCTCCATGAAGCTGAACCACTGTTAATCCTGTTTTTTCAACTATATCTTTGATGGTATCTACATTCTCATTTACAAACACACCAACTTTTAATACATGAGCTGGAAGGGTGTCAATAATGGTTTTTGCTTGTTCAATCGTTACCTTTCGTTTGCTTTCTGCAAAAACAAAACCAATTGCATCTGCTCCTGCTTCTACAGCAACCTTTGCTGCATGTATGTCGGTAATTCCACATATTTTTACTTTCAATTAGAAGCCACCCTTCTTAACGGAAGCTTCATCGACCGTAATGCTTCTTCCGGCTTTTCATGCCTCATAAACGTTTCACCTACTAAAATACCTGAAGCACCAGCCTCAACCACTCTTCTTACATCCTCTGTAGTTGCGATACCACTCTCACTTATTAAATATCTATTGGACTGAATAATTTTAGAGGCTAATCTTTCTGTTGTTGCTAAATCGACTTCAAATGTTTTTAAGTTCCGATTGTTTACACCGATTAAGACGTTTTCAGTAGTTAACACTTTTTCTAATTCTGCCTCATTGTGTACCTCCATGAGTACCTCAAGACCTTTGCTAGTGGCGTAATGATATAACGAATGCAAAGTCTCTAAATCTAACGCAGCAGCTATTAACAAAATAAGATTAGCACCCGCATGCTTTGCGTAATCAATTTGAATAGGATCAATAATAAAATCTTTGCAAAGAATAGGTGCCGTGATCGTCTTTCTCACTTCTTCCAAGTCTCGGAAATCTCCTTTAAAGAAAGTACGATCTGTCAAAACACTTACTGCATCGGCACCTGCTTGAACATATTGTAGTGTCTGTTCAGACGGATCACATTCTAAATTAATTGGTCCTTTGGAGGGAGATGCTCTTTTGAACTCTGCAATAATTTTCACTTCTTCCGCTTGTTGTAACTTTTGAATAAAAGACACATGCTTCCTGTCAACTTCCTTTAACACTGGTTGTTCTTTTAAAATAAGTACTTCCTTCTGTTTCTCAGCAATAATCCTGTCAAGAATCGTCTCCATACTTACACGACTCCTTCCTTTTTGAATTTTTTCCCTTTTGTAATTAGACTTTCAAGCTTCTGTTTCGCCGAACCGCAATCAATACTCTCTTTTGCTTTTGCGATCCCTTCTACAATGGAATTCGCTTTTCCACTTGCATAAATCCCAATCCCTGCATTGAACAACACGGTATCTCGGCAGGCTCCTTTTTCTCCATTCAGAACAGATAATAAAATTTCCCCATTTCTCATGGCATTTCCACCGATAATTGCTTCGTTAGGGTAAGAAGATAAACCAACCTCTTCAGGGGTAATTATCTTTTCTGAAATCGAACCGTTATCAACAATGATTAAATGATTTTCCCCTTGTAACGATGCTTCATCCATAAATCCTGCACCGTTAATTACAACAGCCCTTTTTCTTCCTAGGGTATGAAGAACCTCACCAAAGGTCTGAAGCAAATCTCTTCTATATATTCCTAGTAATTGATAATCAAGTTCCATTGGATTTGTTAATGGTCCAATTAAGTTAAATATCGTTGGTATTTTTAACTCTCTTCTCACTTTCATAATGTTTTTTATTTTCGGATGTACGTGTGGAGCAAATAAAAAGCTAATCCCAACATCTTCTAAACATTCTTCTGCTTCTTCAGGGGTTAAGGTTAAATTAATACCTAAATACTCTAGAACATCAGCACTTCCTGTTTTACTAGAGATACTTCTGTTTCCATGCTTTGCAACTGGAATACCAGCGCCAGCAATAACAAATGCAGAGGTAGTGCTTACATTGAAGCTTTTCGAACCATCCCCACCTGTTCCACAATTATCCATTACATTCTCCACTTTTTTGGTAAAGGTGAGTGATTTTTCCCGAACTGCCTGAACTAAACCAGCAATTTCCTCCACCGTTTCTCCCTTTGTCTTCAATCCGATAAGAAATGCAGCAATTTCACTATCAGTTACTTCGTCGGAAAAAATTTTCCTTACTGCATCTTTCATCTCTATTTGCGACAATGACTTGTTTTCAGACAGTTTTTGTAGATACTCTCTCATTTAGAAACTCCTCTCCAATTGATGTTAGGAATGCTTGAATTAGGTTTTTTCCACTTTCTGTCCCTACTGATTCAGGATGAAATTGAAACCCATATAAAGGTGCCTCTTTGTGTTTAATCGCCATAATCTCGCCATCATCAATGGAAGTAGCAAGTACTTGTATCGTGTTTGGAAGTGTCCCTTTTTCAATAACAAGGGAATGATATCTCATTACCTCCAAAGGTTCTTCAAATTCTTTAAAAAGCTCTGTCTTCTCATGAGAAATCTTCGAAATTTTCCCGTGCATAATTTCTTTTGCTTTTGAGACCGTCGCGCCAAAGGCATGACCAATTGCCTGATGTCCTAAACATATGCCAAGGATTGGGATCTTTGTGTATAACTGTTGAATGACTTCAATACATATCCCAGCTTGTTCAGGGCGTCCTGGTCCTGGAGAAATCACAATTGCTTTTGGAGATAGCTCAATAATGTCTTCTACTGTGAGACTATCATTTCTTTTTACTACTATTTGTTCTCCCAGTTCTCCTAAATATTGATATAGATTGAAGGTAAAGGAATCATAATTATCAATTAGTAAAATCATTTTTCAACCTCCAAGAAAGCTTTCATTTTGTGAATGGTTTCTTCGTATTCTTTTTCTGGAACCGAATCATACACAATTCCTGCCCCAGCTTGGATATATGCCTTGGAATCCTTAACCACCATTGTTCGAATAGCAAGAGCAAAGTCGATATTTCCGTTAGCAGAGTAATAACCGACTGCTCCTGAGTAAATGCCCCTCTTGACATCCTCAAGTTCGTTTATGATTTCCATCGCCCGAATTTTTGGTGCTCCAGAAACGGTACCTGCCGGTAGGCATGCAATCAATGCATCGATTGGATGATAACTGCTCAACAACGTTCCTTTTACTTCTGACACAATATGCATGACATGCTTGTATTTCTCGATATCCATGTACTTGCTGATCTGCACACTACCAAATTCACAAACTCTACCTAAATCATTTCGACCAAGGTCAACAAGCATTCGATGCTCAGCTAATTCTTTTTCATCTTGAATCAATTCCACACTCAGTTGCTCATCTTCCTCCGGAGTTTTCCCTCTTGGCCTTGTTCCTGCAATTGGATTCGTGTAGACCGTTTCCCCGACTGCTTTCATCAAGCTTTCCGGTGATGCCCCTGCAACCACATAATCTTCAAAATCAAAATAATACATATAAGGAGAAGGATTTTGAACTCTAAGTTTACGATAAAATGAAAATGGATCACCCTGTATTGTTGCTCTCATCCTTTGGGAAAGGACGACTTGGAATATATCACCTTCTACAATGTACTCCTTTGCTTTTTTCACTCTGTCAATGAACTCTTCTTTTGAGATTGACGCTTCATAGGAAGAAATGGAAACTGGTGAAGGTGCTTCTTCCCTTTCGTTCAAAATCTGATTTTTTGTTTCTTCGACCAAATCTTTTATATCCTCCAGAGAAGATTGTTCGATGATCGGAATCCCAACTATGAAAACCTTTTGAGTCAAATGGTCAAAAACAACGATTGTTTCAAATAATAGAAAATGAACTTCTGGGATGATCATTTCGTCTCTCGGTATTTCACCGATTTCCTCGTAATAACGAACGATGTCATAGCTTACAAAACCTGCAGCTCCACCAATAAAAGGGATTTCTTTCATGAAGTCATTTTCAATATTCGGTACAATCTTTTTCAGCACCTCTAGAGGGTTAGCTCTGAGGGTTTCACTGATTTGTTTTTTTATAAGTATCGTGTTATTTCCGCTGCCCTTTAGCTCCACTGCAGGATTAGCTGCTATAAAGGAATATCTGCCTGAGTGCTCGTGCTTTAACGAGCTTTCTAATAAACATTTCTTCACACCTTTGAGTCGCTGAAATATAGAAATGGGTGTTAACGTATCACCAAGAATTTCTTCAATAATAATGTTTTGAACATTGGCGTTCATGGTTTTTCCCTCCTTATAAATAAAAAAAGTCCCCTATACGTATATATCTACGTATAGAGGACGATTATCATCGTGGTGCCACCTCAGGTTCAGAGCATACATGCTCCCTTAAGTTCCTTGTAACGGTGGAATTCCGTTGGTCCCTACTCCACGTTCAAGACCACTCTCATAAGTCCATTCAGCCAAGGGTTTGATCGGTTCTCAGCAATCCCGACTCTCTGTGTCAAACAAACTTGGCTTACTACTCTTAATCGACGATTTTCTTTTATGAAATACAAAAAGGGCTTCTCTCCTGAAAAAGGACGAGAAACCCGTGGTGCCACCTTTATTAGCTAAATTTATTAGCTCACTTTACAGATATCTTTGCTTACCAAGAAGCAACAAATATCTGTCTCTTGTAACGATGAGACTTTCGCCAAGGCCTACTACTATAAAGGTTCGGTTTGGAGGCTCCGAAGTCCATTCCCTAATACTTCCACACTGATTTGCACCAACCATCAGCTCTCTAAAGTTTCTGTAAAAGGTACTACTCTTCATCAACGCCGTAGTCTTTAATTGTTTATTATCATATAAGATTTACCTAAAAAAGTCAACAATAAAAACTGAAAATTTTTAAAAATGAAATTAAACTGTTTTTGCTAACAGTTTTTCTACATTCTCTCTCCACACATGTGCCAATTCATTAACTTGTAATAAGTCTTTTAAACCCTCTCTATTTTTCTTATCATGAAGAAAAATTTGATTGGCGTAAAGGATAGAAACTTTTTCTTGGGTCCTTTCTAACAATTCAAGCTTCCCTTCATTGTGTACGGTTCCTTCCTGCAGCACCTTAAAGAAATAACCAGTATAGTTTGTCTCGACAATTCTTTTTAAAAAGAGATCTATATCATTGAACTTTGAAATTTTGGAGCAAGGAACACGACCTTGTGTGACTTGAACAACTGCATTCCCAAGGGAGTATACATCTCCTATGTAAACATCCTCTTCAAGCATACCTGTTACACAAAGGTTTTCTCCTAGGGCTGGTGGGGAAAGCTTTACACCAAACTCCTTTTCCCATTGCTTATAATGTTCAAAAGAATAAACGCATACGGCCCGCTCTGGTCCCCCATGGTACTCTAAACTTGCAACACCATCTCCTACAAAGCCATCTTTTGTTAACTCGGCTACAGAAATCTTTTCTTTTCCAATTCCTGAGCTTTCGTTTTTCCCTTTCCACATAAAAGTTTTCGGCTTACCAACACTAAGCGTTATTATTTCTCCCATCATGTCACCCCATACACTTCATATGATGATACATATTTTAGCCTACAATGTTTGGAAAATCCATTTTTATGTAATGAAAAAAACTCATGAGTTTTGATTGTTAGGTCCATATTATAGTTATGCGAGTAATCACCTAATTAGGTGAAAAGGTCCCTTTCTTATAAAAAATGAATGAAGGCGGGTCGAAATGTCAAATTCTTATAAATCTAGAAACGGGAAAAAATATAAGGAAAACAAAAAGAAGGGTGATGGTAAACACCATAATCAAAGATGGGCGGTGCTTTCTTTATCATCTATTCCTCTCGTTATGACACTTGGTAACTCCATGCTGATACCGGTACTTCCCGTTATGGAAAAGAAAATTAATATTTCTCCCTTCCAAACAAGTATGATTATTACCGTTTATTCAATTGTTGCTATATTACTGATCCCAATCGCCGGCTATCTTTCTGACCATATCGGGAGAAAAAAGGTGATAATTCCAAGTCTATTCATTGCAGGTATCGGGGGGCTTATTTCTGGATGGGCCTCTTGGAAGATGGCTGATCCTTACTGGATTATTCTAATTGGTAGGGCTCTGCAAGGTGTTGGTGCAGCAGGTGCCTTCCCTATTGTTATGCCTCTGATTGGAGATATGTTTAAAAGTGAGGAAGAGGTTAGTAGCTCTCTTGGAGTGATTGAAACATCAAACACTTTGGGGAAAGTATTAAGCCCTATCCTTGGTGCTTTTTTAGCAAGTTTTTTCTGGCATCTCCCATTCTGGGCTATCCCTGCATTTTGTATCATATCTATTCTTTTAACTCTCTTTCTCGTTCAAAATCCGAAAAAGAGAACCGAACCAATTCCATTTAAAAAGTTTTTCCAAAAGGTGAAGAAAATCTTTATTCAAGATGGCCGTTGGCTCTACACCGTATTTATTGTTGGAGTTATTCTCATGTTTGTTTTATTTGGAATACTATTTTACCTCTCAGATATATTGGAGAAACAGTATAATATTAAAGATGTAAAAAAAGGATTGTTTTTAACAATCCCACTCGGAGCACTATGCCTTGCTTCGTATATAACAGGTAAAATGATTAAGGAAAATAAAGTTTTGATGAAATGGATTACGTTTGTTGGAATCGTTTTACTGGTGATTAGTACGGCTTCTCTAAGCTTTTCTGATAATTTATGGTTTATGATATCAATGTTTACCATCGGTGGCATTGGAATAGGCGTTGGACTTCCTTGCTTAGATGCGTTCATTACAGAAGGAATCGAGATGGAGGAGAGAGGCACGATTTCCTCTATCTACAGTTCAATGAGATTCATTGGTGTAGCAGCGGGACCACCTATTATGGCAATTCTTCAAAAACATCTGCAAAGTTCCCTATTTTATATACTAGCTGG
>NZ_JAKFCQ010000022.1:0-8335 GCF_036676585.1 Robertmurraya sp. | reverse complement strand
TTCTCAGCTATCCAAGGCGAAGGTTTCAAATCTTTAGACGAAGGTCAAGCAGTTACTTTTGACGTTGAGCAAGGTCAACGTGGAGCTCAAGCAGCTAACGTGCGTAAAGCTTAATAATAAAACTAACGAGAACAGGCTCTTTTTAGAGTCTGTTTTTATTTTTTTCATACAAAGATCCCCACTCACTGAATGAGCGGGGCACAATGAAAGCAAGTAAATCAAATGGTAAACAAAGTGTATCACATAATCACGAATTCACCTAATTATGTTTGAACGACCTAAAGCTATAAAAGATAAAATAAAGAAGGCAAGCCAGTTATTATAGAGGCTTACCTTAATTATGTTATGAAATTTTAATAATCAGGGTACGTTATCCCCGTCTCCCGCCTCTACCACCCTGCTTTGCTCCAGTGTTCCGTTTGAGAGTAGACAAATTCTCTTCACTAGTCTTTAGAAAACGAGCCATTTTATCTTCAAAATTTTCCTTGGGTTTGAAATTGCCTACTGAACGGCTTTCACCTCTTCCTTGTCGTAGAGGGCGTTGTGAATAAGAAGAGGTTTGTTCTTCGGGTCTATCAATAGCTTTTTTGATAGACAAGGCAACTTTTCCGTCTTTCTCACTAATCACTTTTACTTCAATCAGATCGCCTACTTTGAGGTGGTCATTAACGTCTTTTACATAGCTATCTGCAACCTCACTGATATGAACTAGACCTGTTGAGCCTCCCGGTAATTCTACGAAAGCTCCGAAATTAGTGATACCTGTTACTTTACCTTGTACCTTGCTTCCTACTTCGAATGACATAAAAATTATATTCCCCCTCAATTTTGTTATAAACACTTTATTATAACAAAATTTTGAGTGAAATAATAACTGAAGCTATTTTCCCTCCATCTTTTCATATTCCTCCTCATCAAACACGGGGAATGATTTTCAGTTAATGAAAAAGATAAATAAATGGGGCAAGAGTTAAAGAAACGGATCGTTGATACTGCCTTTTTCTTCAACAAAAGGGGCAGCATTCCTGTTATAAATAAATATAAGCTACAAGTTTGTGAACAGATATACTTAAATAATAGGTGGCTATTGTTAAACAAAGGGTTGCTACGGCAGCCTTCTTTTTTTCGCAATAACTACAGTTTGTATTTTAATTGTTCCTGCATTTTTTTATCCTTGCTGAAAATAATAAGATCGGGGTGATAAAATGGCAACTGCTAAAATCGGGGACAATATATTATTTAAGCGTGAAGGGGAAAGCTATAAAGGAAATGTTACGGTTGTAAGAGAAAATTCTGTCATTGTTGAGTACGGATACAATAAAGAAAAAAACCAACCACTTACAACCATAGTCAATCATAAAAATTATAAAATTACTAATGAAGCTTTGTGAAAAAAATACTCATAGTAAAAGGGGCATTAATCCAAGAAGGAATGATGCCCCTTTTATGTTAAATTTACTTATTGAACAAAAGAGCCAGTTTAGCTTGAAAATAAACTTCCCCAAAAATGAAATAGTTCAGAATGTCCTGAAAATCAGGATCGGTAGCATATGTTGAGGTACTCCATCTCCGAATAGCTTTTTGAATGTTTCCTCGCTTTTTTCAATCGGTCCATATTTACACTCCTCGATATAATAAGTCCTTTGAGTTCTGATTCATTCTGTTTGAAAAGTCTCGCCATTGATGAGGTTTCTCCGTTCGACTTTGAACACACTAAAATCAATTTTTCAACTCGTTCAGGGGCTTTAAATGCAACTCCTTGTGCAATATAGCTACCCACATTGATATTCCAAGGATATAGGCTTTATTTATTTTAAGGTAATCCATGAGTGCAATTACATCTTGCACGTGGTTTTCCAGAGTGAAAGTTGATGGTTTTTCAGATTTCCCATGTCCTCTTGAGTCTAAGGCAATAACATGAAAATTGTTTTTTAATTATACAAATTAACACCATTTACAAGTGCTTTTGGCATTTCGCTTCCCCTCCTGTATAAAACATAGGTAATAGTTTAGACGAATTCTCATTTTAAAATTTTATTAGTGTTGTACATAGGTAACAGACTTCCTTTCTCGTTTTATCGAAAGCGGTTACAAGTGTTACTTAACCCTTGCTATACAAGCATAAATTGATTCCTAAACATAATTATAAAAGGTAATATCTTACATTCAATGGTTAACTGAAAACAGTGTGTTGTTTAATGAACAAATCAATAGAAATTGTTCATTAAATTAATAAATTAATTATCAAACATAATTTTGAGAAAAAAATTGATTAAATATAATAGTCATTTTTAGTTAACTTGTTCAGTAATCAACAAAAAACCGTAATTTGATGATTGAAAGTATATGTTATGATTTTATACTTATAAACAAATGTTGATTTTTATATTAAACAAAACACTTTTTTTGATTTTAATTGTTCACTAATGAGCAAGTTTATTTTATTGGAAGGGGGAGTAGATTGTGTCAATATCTAAAGACCTTTTAGCTGGTATAAATATAACAGGAGATTTTAAGGAATTCATCCCAAATATTTTGATTATTGAAGATGAAGCAAAAATCTCTAGAATTATAAAACTTGAACTCGAACATGAAGGATACAAAGTTAAAACAGCAGAGACTGGAATTGATGGCCTTGAACTATTTAATAATCAGCAATGGAACCTTGTGTTATTAGATATAATGATTCCCGAGATAAATGGTATGGAAGTTCTTCGAAGAATTAGAACTTCTGGAGATATGACACCCATAATTTTACTCACAGCAAGGGATTCTATTTACGATAAAGTTAGTGGACTTGATCATGGAGCCAATGATTATATTACAAAACCCTTTCAGATCGAAGAGTTGTTAGCAAGAATTAGAGCTTGCCTACGAATAAACCAAATAATGGAGAAAAAAGGAGAAGAGCAAATTTTAACTATTAATGATTTGAAAGTAAATCAAAATACTAGAGTTGTGACTCGAAATTCTATAAATATAGATTTAACACCGCGTGAATTTGATTTACTTATCTATCTGATAAAGCATCAAAACTATGTTTTGAGCCGAGAGCAAATTTTAACACAAGTTTGGGGTTTTGATTACTATGGTGAGACTAATGTTGTAGATGTTTATATTAGCTACTTGCGTAAGAAAATTGATGATTCTTTCTATTCTCCCCTTATCCATACAGTCCGTGGTGTTGGATATGTTTTAAAGGAGTAATGTTCTTGAGTATTCGAAGTAAAATCCATTTATATTTAACCGTTTCAGTGCTCTTGATTAGTATTTTAATTAATACGGCAATTTACTTTTTATTTTACTCAATAACTACGAACGATAAATTAAATCATGTAAGACTGCAGGCAGAAAATATTGTCGAGGTATTGAAACCTGTCACTAATGAGAGTAATATAACCGATATTTTGAATTCTCGATTACCATTAAATGGAATGATTCGTATTATTAATGAAGAATCAAGTTCTATCATAACAATTACAGAGGTAACAGAATTAGCAGATAGTAAGCCTAAATTTACTAATACACAAACAGTCGCAATTAAATCAGTTAATAGTAAAAAGTACGCAGTTTCAAGTTTTCCCATGATATGGAACGATGAAAATATTATGATGTTAGAAGTTACAGCAAGTTTGGAATCTTCATATGAAAGTTTAAAAATATTAAGGATCGTGCTCACTATGGCTTCACTTATTACTCTTATCCCTTCATTTATAGCGGGTAGAATGCTTAGTGAAATTTTCTTAGAACCAATCAATTCGATGATTGAGACAATGGAGGAAATTCAAAGGAAAAGCATATTTAAAAAACTGGAGTTAAAAACACAATCACAAGATGAATTATACAAATTAGGTAGTACGTTCAATAAAATGATTGATTTTCTAGCACAAAACTTTGAAAAGCAACAACAATTCGTCTCTGATGCTTCTCATGAATTAAAAACTCCACTAACGGTTATTGAAAGCAATGCGAGTATGCTTAAACGATGGGGAATGAATAATCAGGAGTTATTAGAAGAATCTGTAGATGCAATCTACTCAGAAGCAATCCGAATGAAAGAAATGACAAAGCAAATGCTGATGCTTGCAAATCATGAAGGGGAATTGCAGATAGATTTAGAAAAAGTAGACCTTGTTTCACTTTGTAGGGAGACAAGTAAACTGCTCGTGAATACTTATGGTCAAAAAATCTCTGTAAACACTCCGAATGATAGTGTTATAGCAATTGCGGATAAGAAAAAAATGAAGCAACTATTGTTTATATTAATTGATAATGGCTTAAAATACAGTACCTTACCAATTGAAATACGTGTTGGATATAAGAAAGATCATGCATTTTTCACAGTACAGGACTATGGGATTGGTATACCTGAAGAAGATATCTATCATATTTTTGATCGTTTTTATCGTGTAGATAAAGCTAGAAATCGGGAATCCGGGGGAACTGGGTTAGGTTTATCTATTGCAAAACAGATTGTCGATTCTCATGGAGGAAACATTAGTGTCGTTAGCAAATTGGGGAAGGGAACAAGTTTTACTGTTACTTTACCGATTTAAGGTGTTTTATTAAAAAATAATGACTAAGGTAAATAGGTGAAACGGAATGAACCTTAAAAAAGTAGTTTTTCTCTTATTATTTCTAACCGTTATGTTCCTTACTATAGAAGTACAACAAATTTTGGGAGATAGAGAAGACAGGATGTTAACAACTTCAGAAATAAAAAGTAGTATTCACTCAAAATACTTAGGAGATATTGGGAATATTAAGCTTAATATGAATTCAGAAGAATATATGTACATTGTTAATTTGCATAGTCAGAATAGCAAATACAACTTGAAGGTAGATGCATACTCAGGAGAAATTTTATATCTAGATAAAGTAGCATCTGAAAATTTAGTAACCGTGGGAAATCAATCAATTAGTTTTGTTAATGGTAAAGCGTCATTAGATAGAAATAGTTTAAACTGTTCAAATAAGATAAGCAAAATTAAGAAGAGTTAAATAGTAAATAGAATATAACAGAGAAGGAAGAGCCTAAGAACCAAAGGCTCTTCCTTTTTTAACATAATAAAATCTAATCAATTTTTAATCCTTTTATAATTTTAATCTAATCTAAAAAGCATAATCTGATACTAAAGGTGAAATAAAGAAATTTAGACATAACTTTAAATAAAGAGATAAAAGAAATAAGAGAAAAAGGGTGAAAAAAATGGGAGAGAATTGGAACGCTCAGTTATTATAGAAATTGCACAGGAAGATGCTGATAAAATTGAGTCACCAAGTATTCTAACAGTTGTTCACCATAATAATTATAAAATTTTACATGAGGATTTATAGGAAGAACCTTCTTGGCTCTTCCTTTTTTGATGTATACAATCTCTAATCAAATTCTAATCTTTCTATAATTTTTTTCTAATTTATTTTGTTTATGATGAAATCATACTAACAAAATTAGAGGTGGCAGGATTAAGGATGAAGAAGAACTTAGGAATTTATATAATATTATCTTTCTTACTTGTTGGTTGTTCGTCAACTGAACAACAAAACTCAGAAGATTTCCAGCAAAATGTTCCCAATGTACAAAATATTGAAGATAGAGAAGTGATTGCAGAAAATCTTGAGGCTCCTTGGTCTATAGCGAAATATGAAGATACATTCTATTTAAATGAAAGGTCTGGGTCCATTGTAAAAATAGAAAATGGACAAATGGACAGACAAAAGGTAGAACTCGATGAAGACCTTTCGGCAACTTCAGAGGCAGGATTATTAGGTTTTGTACTCGATCCTAACTTCTCTGAACTGAAACTAGCATATGGTTATTATACTTATGAGGACGGATCTGAACAATTTAACCGAATTGTAACACTTCGTTTGGTAGATAACGTTTGGAAGGAAGAAGATTTACTACTTGATAAAATACCTGGTAATTCTTGGCATGATGGAGGTCGACTTAAGATTGGACCTGATGGAAAGCTTTATGCAACAGTAGGTGATGCCTATGAGCAGAGTATAGCACAAGATTCTACTTCATTAGTGGGGAAAATTATAAGAATGAATCTTGATGGCTCCATTCCGAGTGATAACCCGTTTCCTAATTCCTACACTTATAGTTATGGTCATCGCAATCCTCAAGGAATCACATGGTCGGATGACGGAACGTTTTATGCAAGCGAACATGGGAATGATGCAAATGATGAGGTTAATCAAATAGAAGCCGGACAAAATTACGGCTGGCCGATTATTGAAGGTAATGAGGAGCAGCAAGGAATGGTTACACCGCTATTTACATCTGGTGAAGAAGATGAATCAACCTGGGCACCATCTGGAATGGACTTTTATAATAATAATTTGTACGTTGCAGCTTTAAGAGGGTCGGCTGTTTTAGAATTTGACCTTGAAACAGGTCAACATCGTGAAGTAATAACTGGTCTAGGAAGAATTAGGGATGTTCTAATTGAAGATAACTATCTTTATTTTATTAGTAATAATAGAGACGGTCGCGGTAATCCTCAAGAGAATGATGATAAGCTATACAGAATTTCACTTACAGATTTAAATCAATAGATTATTTATATAGCTTTTCCTAATTGATAAAAAAGTATGGTTCCAAGTAGTACTCGGATTTGAAATTTGGAGGTAGAAAATTATGAAATTAAGATTAATACTGCTACTTACATTGTTCCTAATATTCACACTTACTGCATGTAACAATAATGACGATAATACAATGGTCTTTGAGTCCCAACGGGAGCAAGAGGAGGGCACTGAGTCCGATCAGGGTCAAGAGTTCGCTGAAATTGGGAGTGGGGCGAACCTTGTTAAATTCCCTGAAGATCTTGAAGAAGGGATCATTTTTGCTACTTATGATCGAGGAGATATACATGAAGATATTTATGTAAATACTCAAGAAGCGATAGAAGCAGTACAAAACGGAGAGGAGTTTCCGAGCGGTACAGTTATTACTCTTGTAGGATATAAGGATGGAGAGCTTGAACATTATTTAGTGATGGAGAAGCGGACCGGCTGGGGATCTCAGTACTCGCCTGAAGAACGTAATGGGGAATGGGAATATCAGCATTTTACTCCTGACCGAGAAGTGGCCGAAGATAATATTGGCCGTTGCTTTTCATGTCACGCAAATCAAGAAAGGGATGAATATATAAATTCATTAGATCAAATGAAAGAGTTTGATTTAGAGGAGCTTGCACAATCAAAGAACAGCAGTACAGAAACCTCATTTGCGGCTATCCCAACAAAAGATTGGAAGGTAACAGAAATATCTTCTCATTTAATAGAGTCCAAGGATGTAAGTAAAGAAAAAAATAGTTTAATAGAAGATCAGAATAAAACGGAAAAAATTAATGAAATTCTTTTGAAGATGTATTTAGAGCAATTTAAAAGCTAATGGATTTGTTCTAATTAAAGGACTGCTATTCGTAGAAAGAGGTGCATGTATTGAATCGAATGATGATATTTAGACTGGTAAATGATCTTGCAATGACCGTTCTCATGTTATTAGCAATGGCTTACTATCTTACCGGAAATACCATTCATGAATTTATTGGGGTTACGGTATTTGTACAGTTTATTGTACATAACTTATTAAATAGAAAATGGTATAAAGCAATTTTAAAGGGAAAATATAATTTTCGACGAATTTTACAACTTGGAATCAATTTACTTTTTCTTGCAACTATGTCTGTAATGATGATAAGTGCTGTATTCATTTCTAGCGATCTATTTTCATTTATTATAATAAATAACGACATGACGCTAAGACAAATACATGTTCAAACTGCCTATTGGGGATTTATCATCATGGCAGTTCATATAGGATTATCGTGGGAAATCATCATCAGCTCTGCACGTAGGATGACAGGAATCACAGGTAAAAGCCGTATCCGCACTATTTTATTGCGTGTATTGGCTGTCTTAATAGTTTTTTACGGTGTTAATTCTTCCTTTGAGAGAGAAGTAGGTTCTAAGCTATTAATTTACAATCCGTTTGGTTGGTACACAAATGACCAATCTTATATAGGATTCTTGATTGATCACTTATCCATCATGGGAATCTATATTTGTGGAACACATTATGCACTAAAAATAATACAAAGACAGGAACAAATTAGAAATAGATGGATTTAAAAAACAGAGCAGGTGTCCCTGCTCTGAAAAAAGATTATACTATTCTCTCTAGTAAATCCCCCACATGTTTTGCCATTGCACGTGGTGGATATGGCATTCCATTCTTTAACCACCATTCCACTAAACCTACGTATGCATTTGCCACAAATTGAACAAGTACTTCTTCATTTTGACCTGCATTTTTCCCTTT